>CALPIW020000179.1 GCA_943323725.2 Polynucleobacter meluiroseus
AGCCCACCCCTTCCCTATGCGCCCGCTCCTTGCCCTGCTACTCTCGGTATTCTCGCTGTCCGCCGCCGACCCGGCTTCGTTTGACCTGCCCGCGCCCGCGGCCGAGGCCACGCTGCCCGGCGAAGGCGCGCTGCGCCGCTATGACGGCTATGTGAAGCGATGGAACACCATCCGTCCGCAATGGGCGACGGAGGTCGCCAAAGACCAAGGCGCGGTCGTCTTCTTCGGCGATTCGATCACGCAAGGCTGGGGCACGGATTTCAAGAAGGCTTTCGAAGGCATGAAACTGGCCAACCGCGGCATCGGCGGCGACACGACCCGCGGCATGCTGCTCCGGCTCAAGGAGGACGTCCTGGCGCTCAACCCGAAGGCCGTCGTGCTCCTGATGGGCACGAATGACATCGAAGTCGAGGTGCCCGTCGACGCCATCGGCCGCAACTTCCAGAAGATCGTCGCCGCACTCAAAGCCCACGATCCGAAGGTGCCCGTCATCGTCTGCCGCATCCTCCCGAGCTCGGCCACGAAGAAGCGCCCGAAGGAGACCATCCTCGCCGTCAACGAACTCTTCGCCGCCGCGGTGAAAGGCGACCCGCAATTCACGGTGCTCGATACCTATGCGCTGTTCGCGAACGCCGAGGGCGACGCCCTCTCCTCCCTCTTCCCCGACCTGCTCCACCTCAACCCCGCCGGCTATGCGAAGTGGGCCTCGGCACTGCGTCCGGTCTTCGCGACGCTCGGCCATCTCGACACCGCAGCCGACGACTTCAAGCCGGAGGAAGGCTTCGCGAGCCTCTTCAACGGCAAGGACCTGACCGGCTGGGGCTACCGCGTCACGCCTCCCCGCAAAGGCGCACCGAAACCCGGCGCGCCGCTGTTCGTGGAAGTAAAGGCCGACCAATCTTTCGACGGCCAGACCGAGAGCGCCGACGGACGTTACCGTGCCATCAACGGACGGCTCGTGATCACCACCCCCGCCGAAGGCCGCCGCATCCAGGCGCTCTGGACCACCCGGGAATTCCCGGAGGACTTCGAACTGCGTCTCGAATTTCGCGCCACGCCCAACGCCGACAGCGGCGTCTACCTGCGCAAACCCCAGCTCCAATGCCGCGACTTCCTCGTCGCCGGACCTTACAAGGACCTCAAGCAGTATAAGGCCCAGGACTGGAACGAACTGGTCGTCATCGTGAAGGGCGGCGTCGCGCACGCCACCTGCAACGGCGAAGTCCTGGAAGCCGCCCTCAAGCTGCCTGCCACCGGACCCATCGGCCTCGAAGGCGACCGCGGCCAGATGGAATACCGCCGCCTGCGCGTGAAGGTGCTCGCCCGCTGAGTCGGTTTCCGACTCACTGCGGACGTCGCCCGGCCGAATCCACCGGGGCACCTGCGATCCGTGCAAGCGTATCGCCCCCAAGCAAGCACGCCATCTTCCCGATCCTCTCCTCATGAAGCTAATTTTCCTCTTCCTCGCCACCCTGCTGCTCGCGCCGTCGGCCGTGCTCCGGGCCGCCGAAGGCACCGCGCCGAAACCCAATATCATCTTCATCCTGACGGACGATCAGGGCTACGGCGACCTGGGGCGCCACGGGCATCCGTTGCTAAAGACCCCGAACCTCGATGCGCTGCATGACCAGAGCGTGCGCTTCGATCAATTTTACGTGAGTCCGTCCTGCTCGCCGACGCGCGCGGCGCTCCTGACGGGCATGCACGAGTTCCGCAACGGCGTCACGCACACCACCCAGCCCAGGGAACACCTGGACAAGGACGCCGTCCTCCTGCCGCAACTCCTCCTGTCCGCAGGCTATCGCACGGGCTTCGTCGGCAAGTGGCATCTGGGCGGCGAAGGCGACTATGCTCCGGAGAAGCGCGGGTTCGCATGGTCCTCCACCAATGTCGGCGGACCGAACGTGCACTTCGATCCGGTCATGATCCGCAATCGTAAGCGCGAACCACGGAAAGGCTACCGGGAGGACATCTTCTTCGACGAGGCCATGGCCTTCATCGATGAGCGCACGGACGCCCCCTTCTTCTGCTATCTCGCCACCTATTCGCCCCATGCGCCGCTGGCCGCCCCCGCGGAATTCACGGCGCCCTTCCGCGGCAAGGTGGACGACGAAGAGGCCGCCTATCTCGGCATGGTCGCCAACCTCGACTACAACCTCGGACGGCTGATGCAGCATCTCCGGGAGCGTAAATTGGAGGACAACACGATCCTCGTCTTCATGAACGACAACGGTCAGACCCACGGACTGGATGTCTTCAACGCCGGCATGAGGGGCAGCAAATGCACCATCTGGCAGGGTGGCTCCCGCGCCATCTCCCTCTGGAAATGGGCCGGGAAATGGAAGCCACACACGGCGTCGAACCTGACGGCCCACCTGGACGTCCTCCCGACGCTCTGCGACCTCGCCGGCGCGGCCCTCCCGCCCGCACTTGGCGCGAAACTCGAAGGCTTCACCCTCCGGCCGCTGCTTGAGTCCGCGTCGCCGGTCAGTTGGCACGACGACCGCCTGCTGTTCCATCATGTCGGCCGCTGGCCCAGCGGCCTGGCGGCCGCGCATAAATATGCGATGGCCTCCGTGCAGACGGGCGACCTCCTCCTCGTGCGCAGCCGTCCATGCGACGATCCAGCCTGCAAGCAATACTCCAGCCAGTGCACCACCCTGCGTTCCGTCGAAGCGGGCGCCACCGCGGCGACTTACACCAAAGCCGACGCGCAGTTCCACTGGGGCGTCACGCCGCCCGGACACTGGTCGTTGTTCGACCTGAAGAAAGACCCGGTCTGCCGGAACGACCTGGCGGCCGAACGGCCGGAGCTGACCGCCAAGCTCGCCGCGTCTTACGACCAATGGTGGGACACCCTCTACCCCACGATGATCCGACTCGGCGGCGACCAGGGTGAGCCCGAACCGCTCAGCAAAGGACGAGCCAAAAAACAGAAGTAAATCCTCGGACCAGACCATGAGACCTATCCTCACCCTCCTCGCGGCCCTGCTGCTCGCCCCGGTGGTCGCCTGGCCGGCGGCCGATGCGCCGAAGAAATCCGCGCAGCCCAACATCGTCTTCATCTATGCCGATGACTGGGGCTGGGGAGACCTGTCCTGTCACGGCAACACGTGGCTGAAGACCCCACGCCTCGACCAGCTGGCCAGCGAGGGCATCGACTTCCAGCAGTTCAACGTCCTGAGCCCGGTGTGCTCCCCCAGTCGAGCCGCGGCCATGACGGGGCGTTTCCCTGGTCGCTTCGGCATCAACACGGTCTTCGGCGTCACCAAGCCGCCGGAGATGCCCGACTGGCTGGATCCCCGGGCGCCCACGATCGCGCGCCTGCTCAAGACTGCGGGGTATCGTACCGGACACTTCGGCAAGTGGCATCTGGGCGAGGGCACCCCGACCATGGCGGACTATGGTTTCGATGACTCCGCCGTCTATCACGGGCCAGGGCCGAAAGTCGGGCCCTACGGTAACGACATCCCGAACCAGGCGATCAAGTTCATCGAGGCGAACAAAGACCGCCCGTTCTATGTCAACGTGTGGCTGCACGAAAGCCACCTGGCCCACAGCCCTTCGGCCAAGGCGATGGCGCAGTGGAAACACCTCGACCCCCGGCAGCAGGTCTACGCCGCGGTCATCACCGATGGTGACGACAAGGTCGGCCTGATCCTCGATGCGCTGGAGCGGTGCGGCATCGCCCAGGATACCTTGGTGGTCTTTTCCAGCGATAACGGCCCGGCGAAACCCAAAGCGAACGACCAAGGCGTCCCCGGGAAATATCGCGGCCACTACAACGTCGGTGAAACCGGCGGATTGCGCGGCCAGAAAACCAGCCTCTTCGAAGGCGGCGTCCGCGTGCCATTCATCGTGCGCTGGCCCGGTCGAGCGCCCGCCGGCCTGAAAAACGACGTCACCGTGCTGACGGCGGTGGATCTGCTCCCGACTTTCTGCGCCATCGCCGGAATCAACCCGCCCGATCAAACCGACGGCGAGAACCTGCTGCCGGCCCTGAAAGGCGAAGCGGCTCGGCGCACGCGGCCCATCTTCTGGCGCATCGGCGGCAACAAGAGAGAAGCGGACTACTGGCCGGACCTGGCGGTGCGCGACGGAGACTGGAAACTGGTCACCACCTTCGACGGAAAGCGCTCCGAACTCTACAACCTGCCAGCAAATCGCGCCGAAGATGTGACCAAAAATCAGGCCAAGGAACACCCCGA
>CALPIW020000180.1 GCA_943323725.2 Polynucleobacter meluiroseus
TATTAGCATGATCCTCGACCAACTCTCCGCCTCCGCCGCCTACGAGTCGCTGCACCCGCTCTTCCCGCAGGCGTTCGCCTACCTGCGCGCCTTCGACGTCACCACGGCCGACGGCAAGTATGAGCTCCAGGGCCAGGACCTCGTCGCGATCGTGCAGCGCTACCAGACGGCGCCTTCGGCCGACAAGATGTGGGAAGCCCATCAGGTCTACGGCGACATCCAAGTCGTCTATCAAGGCCTCGAACTCTGCGGCCACACGGACCAAAATACCTTGGTCGTGACGAAGCCGTATGTCGCCGAAAAGGACGTCGAGAAATATGCCGCTCCGACGACCCCTTCCGCGCTCCTGACGCTCGGCCGTGGTAACTTCGCGATCTTCCATCCGCAGGACGGCCACCAGCCCGGCGTCCAGCTCGGCGCCCCGGCCGAAATCCTGAAGGTGGTCATCAAGTTCCGCCTGAAGGCCTGAGCGGCTTGCAACATCGCCGGCTTGGCGGTGTCCTATGGTCAACCCCATGAGACTCCTCGCCAGCCTGCTCGTCACCCTCACCTGCGCCCTCGGCTCCGCCCAGGACGTCACCCGCGTCTCCGACGTCATCTACGCGAAGCATGATGGCGTGGCGCTGACGATGGATGTCTTCACACCGGCCAAGCCCAACGGCGCCGCGGTCATCAAGATCGTCAGCGGCGGCTGGAACTCCAATCACAACGGCATCAGCGACGGCGGCTGGCCGAAGCACGGCTTCACGACCTTCGTCGTCGTCCACGGCACGCAGCCGCGCTTCCACATCGATGAGATCGTCGCCGACCTGCAGCGCTCCGTCCGCTTCGTCCGCGCCAACGCCGCCAAGTTCGGCATCGACCCGAACAAGATCGGCGTCACCGGCGGCAGCGCCGGCGGCCATCTCAGCCTGATGCTCGGCACGCGCGTCCTCCCGGCTAATCCGAAGTCGAAAGATCCGGTCGAACACGTGAGCTCGGCGGTCAACGCCGTCGCCTGCTATTACCCGCCGGTGGACTTCCTCAGCTGGGCCAAGGAAGGCGACAGCAAGGAAGGCATCGGACCGCTCACCACCCGCGCCCCCGCCTTCGGACCGATCGTGACCACCGCCGAAGGACGCGAACGCGCCGGCCGGGAACTTTCACCCCTCTACGGCATCAGCGCCCAGACGCCCCCGACCTTCATCGTCCAAGGCGACGCCGACCCGCTGGTCCCTGACTCGCAGGCCCGCCGCTACCACGCCCGCGCCCAGGAAGTCGGCGCGAAGAGCGACGTCCTCATCCGCCTCGGCGCCGCCCATGGCGGCTGGGTCGAAATGGCCGACGACAGTGTCCGCATGGCGGAATGGTTCAGCCTCCACCTGCTCGGCCAGCAGCCGGCCAAGCCCTTCACGTACGACGTGCATACCCTGCCCAGCACGCCGGCGCCCAAGAAGGCCAAGAAGTAAGCCGGCCGGAGATTTACGCTGGCGGGAAGGCCGGGCCGTTTCCATAAACACGGCATGGCTTCGCCTTGCCGACTCATCCTCGCCCTCGACGTAGAGACCAAGGAGGAAGCCTTGGCGCTCGCCCGCCCCCTCGCCGGCAATCTGGCCTGGGTGAAACTCGGGCTTCAGCTCTTCACGCGCCATGGTCCGGGCATCGTCGACGAATTCCATGCCCTCGGCTTCAAGGTCTTCCTCGACCTGAAGTTCCACGACATTCCCAACACGGTCGCCTCCGCGGTCAAGAGCCTCAAGGGTCGCCCCTGCTCGCTCCTGACGATCCACGCCTGCGGCGGCCCTGAGATGATCGCCCGCGCCGCCGACGCCGCGAAGTCCGCCCTGCCCGATTGCACGGTGCTCGGCGTGACGGTGCTCACGTCGATGGACCAAGCCCAGCTCTCCGCCACGGGCGTCGCCCGCACGCCGGAAGAACAGGTCCGCCTGCTCGGCCGCATGGCCATCAACTCCGGCATCGGCGGCCTCGTCTGCTCGCCGCTCGAACTTCCCGTCCTCCGCGCCGACCTCGGCACCGGACCGACGCTCGTGACGCCGGGCATCCGCTATCCTGACGCCGCCGGCGACGACCAGAACCGCATCATGACGCCCGCCCAGGCCGCCGCTGCCGGTGCGAGCTTCATCGTGGTGGGACGTCCCATCCTCAAGGCCAAGGATCCCGCGGCCGAGACGCTCCGCATCCGCCGCGACATCGGCGAGACCGCATGAGCGCCGGCGACGACATCCTCATCCTTCTCGCCGCGGGTTCTGCCCGGCGCATGCAGTCCGTCGTCGACGACAAGATCACCGCGCTCCTGGCCGGCAAGCCGGTCTTCGTCCACTCGCTTCAGTCCTTCCTGAGCACGGGCCTGATCGGTCGCGTGGTCATCACTTACCGCGACGAAGCCCAACTCGCCAAACTGCGCTCCCTGCTGGCCGCGCACCTGCCCTCGGCCACGGCGATCGACTTCGTGCCCGGCGGCGAATCCCGTCAGGACTCGGTCCTCGCGGCCCTCAATACTTGCGAAGGCCACTCCGGTCTGGTCCACATCCACGACGGCGCCCGCCCCTTGGTCTCCGCCGAAGCCATCCGCAAAGTACGCGCCAAGGCCTTCGAGACCGGCGCCGCCATCCTGGCCGGACGCGCCGCCGATACGGTCAAGATCGCCAAGGCCGACTCCGCTTCGGTCGACACTTCCCCCGACCGCGGCCTGGTCTGGACCGCCGAGACCCCGCAAGTCTTCCGCACGGCCATCGTGCTCAAGGCCTACCGTAAGGTCGCGGAACTGCAGCGCAAGGTGACCGACGACAGTTCCGCCGTGGAGTTCGTCGGCCAGGACGTATCCTTGGTCGAGAACCCCTCGGTGAACCTGAAGCTGACGCGCCCGGCGGACTTCGTCCTGGCGGAAGCGATCCTGAAGACGCGCTGAGCGCTCAGTAGCCGGCCTGACGGAGCGCGGCGTCCAGCTTGACCTGGAAGTCCGTGATGTCCTGCGGCGTCGGGCGATAACCCGGCGTGCGCGCGGCCATCCCCGGGCGGCCCTGATGGTCGATATACCAATCGGCCTTTTCGCCGTCGGAGAAAGTGACGTGTCCGCTGACCATCGCGTGCGGCTGGGCGATCGTATCGACCTCGACCGTGACGACGCTGGCGCCTTGGGCGGTCGGGGCGGCGGGAGCGGCGGCCTCGGCCGGGGCTTCTTCGGCGGCGGCGACTTCCGGCGGCTTCGGCTCTTCCTTCTCGACCAGGGCGAGGTTCAGGTCATCGACGAGGAAACGGACGTCCATATAGGTCATGGAAACCTCGAGCTGAGTGGAAAGGCGCTCCTGGATCTGCGAAAGCGTCGCGCCTTCGGCTACCCAGGCGGAGACCTTGGTGATCTGTTCGGGAGTCAGTTTGGCCATAGGAGGCCAAAGTGCGGGAACCGCCGGCGATTTTCAAGCGTCCCGTCGCTTAATCGTTTGAAAACGTCCCCCCTGCCTCCAACTTAAGCCCCATGCAGCCCGACCTCCGTTGGCAGAAGTGCGGCGAGTTCGCCGATATCGTCTATGAGAAGGCTGACGGCATCGCGCGCGTGACCATCAACCGCCCGCACCGCCGCAACGCCTTCACGCCGGACACCGTCGCGGAACTGCTCAAGGCCTTCAGCGACGCCCGCGACGACGCCACCATCGGCGTGGTGCTCCTGCGCGGCGCCAACCCCCAGCACGACGGCAAGTTCGCCTTCTGCGCCGGAGGCGACCAGAAGATCCGCGGCGACAAGAAGGGCGGCTACATGGGCAAGGACGGCGTCCCCCGCCTCAATGTCCTCGACCTCCAGCGCCTCATCCGCTCGATGCCCAAGGTCGTCATCGCCCTCGTGGCCGGCTTCGCCATCGGCGGCGGCCATGTGCTCCACGTCATCTGCGACCTGACCATCGCCGCCGACAACGCGGTCTTCGGCCAGACCGGCCCGAAGGTCGGCAGCTTCGACGGCGGCTTCGGCGCTTCCTACCTCGCCCGCATCGTGGGCCAGAAGAAGGCCCGCGAGATCTGGTATCTCTGCCGTCAGTACGACGCGAAGCAGGCCCTCGAGATGGGCCTCGTCAACACGGTCGTCCCTTACGAGCAGCTCGACGCCGAGGGCGTGAAGTGGGCGCAGGAGATCCTGACTAAGAGCCCGCTCGCCATCCGCTGCCTGAAGTCGGCCTTCAACGCCGAACTCGACGGCCAGGCCGGCATCCA
>CALPIW020000181.1 GCA_943323725.2 Polynucleobacter meluiroseus
CATGCACTGCCTCCCGGCCCACCCCGGCGAGGAAGTCTCCGCCGAAGTGCTCGCGAGCAAGCAGAGCATCATCTTCGACCAAGCCGAGAACCGTCTGCACGTGCAGAAGGCCATCCTCGCGCACCTCGCCGCCCACCGCGGCTGATTTTCCCATACCACTACCATGAGCAAGAAGAAGAAAATCGTCCTGGCCTACTCCGGTGGCCTCGACACCTCCGTCCTCCTTTCCTGGATCAAGGACAAGCACAACGCCGAGATGATCGCGTTCTGCGCCGACATCGGCCAGGAAGACGAACTCAAGGGCCTTAAGCAGAAGGCCATGAAGACCGGCGCTTCCAAGCTCTACGTCGACGACCTCCAGGCCGAGTTCGCCCGCGACTTCATCTTCCCGATGATGCAGGCCAGCGCCATCTACGAAGGCCAGTATTACCTCGGCACCTCCATCGCGCGCCCGCTCATCGCCAAGCGCATGGTCGAGATCGCCCGCAAGGAAGGCGCCACCGCCATCGCGCACGGCGCCACCGGCAAGGGTAACGACCAGGTCCGCTTCGAGCTGACCTGCGCCGCCCTCGCCCCGGACCTCGAGATCATCGCCCCGTGGCGCAACGAAGCCTTCCGCAAGGATTTCCCCGGCCGCGCCGAGATGATCGCCTATTGCGCCGACAACAAGATCCCGGTCGAAGCCAGCGCCAAGAAGCCTTACTCTTCCGACCGTAACCTCCTCCACATCTCCTACGAAGCCGGGATCCTCGAGGACCCGTGGATGGATGCCTTCCATCCTTCCAACAAGGCCATGTTCAAGCTCTCCGTTTCTCCGGAGGACGCTCCGAACAAGCCGGAATACGTCGAGCTCGAGTTCCGCCAGGGCGACTGCGTCGCCGTCAACGGCAAGAAGCTCGATCCTCTCGGCGTCATGCGCACCCTCAACAAGCTCGGCGGTCGTCACGGCGTCGGCCGCGTCGACATGGTCGAGAACCGCTTCGTCGGCATGAAGAGCCGCGGCGTCTACGAGACCCCGGGCGGCACCATCCTGCACTTCGCTCACCGCCAGATCGAGTCCCTGACCATGGACCGCGAGGTCATGCACCTGCGCGACTCGCTCGTCCCGCGCTACGCCACGCTCGTCTACAACGGCTTCTGGTACGCTCCGGAGCGCCTCGCCCTCCAGGCCCTCATCACCGAGTCGCAGCGTAACGTCACCGGCACCGTCCGCGTGAAGCTCTACAAGGGCAGCGTCTACGTCGCCGGCCGCAAGAGCCCGCGTTCGCTCTACAACCCGCACATCGCCACGATGGAAGCGGATCCGACCAAGGCTTACAATCAGGACGACGCCACCGGCTTCATCCGCCTCAACGGCCTGCGTCTGCGCGTGAACTCGAAGGTGAACGGCGTCGCGAACCTCAGCAAGACGGCCCGCTGAGGTCAGCCTGAACGATCAAGAAGAAGGGCGTCCCGGTTCGGGACGCCCTTCTTGTTTAAACTGGAGGCGCGGGTCGGAATTGAACCGACGCATGGGGCTTTTGCAGAGCCCGGCCTTACCACTTGGCTACCGCGCCTGAAGACTGACAGGCCCACAAAATGCCTCCTCGGGGAGGGCGTTTCAAGGGTTTTGTGCAAGGGCTTCCCTTTGGGCGTTTTCTCGCCTAATAACCCCCTATGAGCCAAGCCCAGCCAGCCTTTCGAGTCGGACTCGGGTACGACATCCACCCGCTGGTCGCCGGCCGTCCGTGCATCCTGGGCGGGGTGAACATCCCGTCGCCGGTCGGTCCGGACGGGCATTCCGATGCGGACGTGTTGCTGCATGCCGTCGCCGACGCGATTCTCGGTGCCGCCGGCCTGCGTGACATCGGTCATTATTTCCCGAACACCGACGCTACGCTCAAAGGATTGGATTCGGCCGTGATCGTGCAGAAGGCCGTCGCCGAAGCCAAGGCGCAGGGCGGCTGGATGGTCGGCAATGTCGATATCGTCATCATCGGCGAACGCCCGAAGGTCATGGCGCACGTCGAGGCCATGAAGGCCAAGGTCGCTGAAATCATTGGAATCTCCCCCGCCCAGGTGGGGATCAAGGCCACGACCAACGAAGGGATGGATTCGATCGGGCAGGGTAAGGCCTTGGCCGTGCAGGCTATTTGCCTGATTTCTAGGGGTTTTTGAGGTTTATAAGGGCTAATTTTGCTTCGGGCTTGTCTTTTCGGCCCTAAAAGCGAAGACTTAACGACCCTTCAGTCCGAAGGGTTCCCAATGGAAAAGACCCTCATCATCCTTAAGCCCGACTGCATGGAGCGCCGCCTCTGCGGAACGGTCCTCGCTCGGTTCGAAGCCGCCGGCTTCGACATCCAGGCCAGCAAGATGACCCGTCTGACCTCGGCCCAGCTCCGCGAGCATTACGCTCACGTCGCCGACAAGCCTTTCTACCCGGAGATCGAGGCCTTCATGTCCTCCCGTCCGGTGATCGTCGCCGTCCTCGTCGGCGAGAACGTCATCTCCCGCGTCCGCGAACTTCTCGGACCGACCAATTCTAAAGTGGCTCCCAAGGGCACCATCCGTGGCGATTTCGGCACCGAGATGATGCGCAATGTCTGCCACGCCTCCGACAGCCCCGCCGCGGCGGACGCTGAGGTTCGCCGTTTCTTCCGTCCTGACGAAGTTTTCGCCCCCGAGGCGAGCCGAGTCTAAGCGAAAGCATAGCAAAATAGGCCCCGCCGTTCGCGCGGCGGGGCTTATCTGTTTAGTTTAAACGGAAGCAGGTAAGTTGCCTGCGTCGCCTTCCGAATCAGACGCGGGCGATAATTCCCCGTTGCCCTCAGGCGGGTGAATTGGGCAAAGTCGGCCCATGCTGGACCCTAAGTTCCTCCGCGAAAACATCGACCTCGTCCGCAAGGGCGTCGCCCGGAAGAAGTTCCAGGTCGACCTCGACGCCGTCCTGGCCGCTGACGAGACCCGCCGCCACGCGGTGGCCGAGTTCGAGGTCGCCCGTTCCGCGCAGAACGCCGCGAACAAGGAGATGGCCGCGATGCCCAAGGGCTCGCCGGAATTCCAGGCCAAGGTCGCCGAGATGAAGGCCGCTTCCGCCAAAGTGAAGGAGCTTGAGAAGAAGGTCACCGAAGCCGAGGAGCAGATGAAGGCCGTCGCGCTTTCCGTCCCGAACATCCCGCACGATACCGTGCCCGAAGGCCGCACCGAGGCCGACAACAAGGTGATCCTCGAGTGGGGCGACCATGCGAAGCTCATCTCCCCGGCGGCCAAGCCGCACTGGGACATCACTTGGTTCAACAAGGCGATCGACTTCGAACGCGGCGTGAAGGTCGCCGGCGCGGGCTTCCCGTTCTACGTGGGCGACATGGCCCGCCTGGTCCGCGCGCTGATCCAATACTTCCTCGAGGAGGCCGGCGCCAACGGCTACACCGAGGTCCACGCGCCGTTGCTCGTCAACGCCGCTTCCGCCACCGCTACCGGTCAGCTGCCCGACAAGGAAGGGCAGATGTACCACGCGCAGACCGACGATTTCTACCTCATCCCGACGGCCGAGGTGCCGGTCACGAATTTCTTCCGCGACGAGATCCTCGACGAGGCTTCGCTGCCGGTGAAACGCGTCGGTTACACGCCGTGCTTCCGTCGCGAGGCCGGCAGCTGGGGTGCGCATGTGCGCGGCCTCAACCGGCTGCACCAGTTCGACAAGGTCGAGCTCGTGAAGTGGACGCACCCGGACAAGTCGTTCGAGGAACTCGAGCTGCTCCGCGGCGACGCCGAGCGCCTGCTCCAGAAGCTGGACCTCCCTTACCGCGTGCTGATGATCTGCGCCGGCGACATCGGTTTCTCGCACAGCAAGCAGTATGACCTCGAAGTCTGGGCCGGCGGCCAGAAGCGCTGGCTCGAAGTCTCGAGCTGCTCCAATTTCACGGACTTCCAGGCCCGCCGCGCGGGGATACGTTTCCGCCCGAAGGATGGAAAGCCGGAGTTCGTCCACACCCTCAACGGCTCCGGCCTCGGCCTGCCGCGCGTCCTCGCCGCCATCCTGGAGAACAACCTCCAGCCCGACGGCACCGTGCGCGTGCCCGAGGCGCTCCGTCGCTGGTACGGCAAGGACACGCTGTCCTTCTGAGGCCCGCTTTGGATTGGCAGGGACCCGGCGCGACGTAGTCTGAACGCGTGCCGATGAGCCTGCCCAGTCCTGAC
>CALPIW020000182.1 GCA_943323725.2 Polynucleobacter meluiroseus
CAACGCTGACCTCCTCGGCGAAGCCGGCCCCGCGGCGGACGCCGAGATCATCGCCCTCTGCGCGGACTGCCTGCTCGGCTTCGGCCTGACGCAACAGGACTTCCGCATCCGCGTCTCCGATCGCACCCTCTGGTTCCGTTACCTCGCCAGCCTCGGCGTGCCCGAAGCCCAGGCGGTCGCCGTCCTCGGCGTGGTCGACAAGCTTGAACGCGGCGCCCCCAAGGATCTGCTCGACGCCATGACGGCCGCGCTGGCCGGAACTTCGGTCGACCCCGTCAAGGCGTTGGAGTCCGCCCGCGCTTTCGCCAACACGAAGTCCCTTACCGACATCGAGAAGCTCGCCGCTGGCGACGCCGCGATGACCGAGCGTGTGGCCGACTGGAAACATCTCCTTGGCACGCTGACCACCATGGGCTTCGGCGAGTGCGTCGCCATCGACCTCACCATCGTCCGCGGCCTGGCTTATTACACCGGCTTCGTGTTCGAAGCCTTCGAAACGGGCGGCGAAGCCCGCGCGCTCGCCGGCGGCGGTCGCTATGACGCCTTGGTCAAGAAGCTCGGCGGCCCGGACCTGCCCGCCGTCGGTTTCGGCATGGGCGACGTCACCATGCGTGACCTGCTCGAGCTCAAGAAGCTGATTCCGGCCTATGCCGACGGACCTGATTTCTACGTGATGATCCTCGGCGACGACGCCCGCAATGCGGCGCTGGAAGACATCGCGAACCTCCGACGCGCCGGTTTCCGCGTCGAGTACAACCTCAAGGACGGCAAGTTCCCCAAACTCATCCAGGCCGCCGAAGTCGCCGGCTCGAAGTATGCGCTCGTCTATGGCGGCAGCGAAGTCGCCAAGGGCGTGACGAAAGTCCGCAGCCTCGCCGACCGCTCCGAAGCCGAAGTCCCGCGCACCGACCTGATCCCCGCGCTGCGGGCGGTGCTCGAGGAAGGCATGCGGGCCATCCAGCCCTGAGGCCATGACCGAGCAGACGCGCCAGTACCAGGCCATGGCGAAGACCGCCTCCTGGACGATGGTCTCCCGCGTGCTCGGTCTTTTCCGCGATCAACTGACGGCGGCGGTGTTCGGCGCCTCGGCCATCGGTTCGGCGTTCATCTTCGCCTTCCAGATCCCCAATCTGTTCCGCCGGCTGCTCGGTGAAGGCGCGCTGACCGCCGCCATCGTGCCGGTGCTGGCGGATAAGTCCGTCAAGGACGGCCAACCCGCGGCTTTCGGCTTCCTGAATTTCGTCTTACGGAAAGTCCTCCCGTGGATGCTCGGACTCACGATGGTCGGGGTAGGCACGGCGCTCCTCTGGGCGTTGATCTGGCCCGCCGACGGCCCGGCGGCGATCCTGACCGCGATCTGCATGCCCTACATGCCGCTCATCTGCGTCGCGGCCCTGTTCACCTCGGCGGTCAATCTCAACGGTCGCTTCGGCCTGGCGGAGATCGCCTCCGCCACGCTCAACCTCTGCATGATCGTCGGCCTCGGCGTGTTCGGCGAGAATCTCGCCGGCACGGACATGGGCAAGGCCGTCTGGCTATGCGTCGGCGCGCTGGTCGGCGGCATGTTCCAGCTGCTGATCCCCCTGTGGGGCCTGCGAAGGGAAGGCTGGCGACCCGGGATTACGCACGTCGACGAGAACGCATGGAAGACCCTCAGCATCGCTTTCCTACCGGCGGCCCTCGGCGCCGGTGTCCAGCAGATCAACGTCCTCGTGTCACGCGCCTTGGCCATCAAGGAGAGCGACGCCGGCCTGATGTACTATTACGTCGCGAACCGCATCGTCGAACTGCCGATCGGCCTGTTCTCGGCTTCGATCGCCGTGGTCATTTTCCCGGCCCTCGCCACCGCCTTCGCGAGCCGCGACGTCCCGGCCCTCGCGCGCAATTACGGACGAGGCATGCGGCTCGTCCTGGCGATCAACGTGGGAGCCGCCTTCGGCCTCATCGCCCTCGCCGTCCCGATCGTCCAACTGCTGTTCAACTACGGTAACTTCGGGACGGGTGACTGCGTCAACACCAGCCGGCTGCTCGTGATCTTCGCCTTCGCCATGCCGTTCTATGCGATGATCTCGATCGTCACACGGGCCCTGAACGTCGCCGGGCAGACCAAGGCCACGCTGATCGCCGCCCTCCATGCGCTGGCCGTGAACGCCACCGGGTCGGTCGTGGCGGTCTGGATGAACCAAGGGGTCGAAGGCCTTGCCTGGGCGAACGCCGTCTCGACGCTCTGGCAGTACTTCGTGCTTCGCCATTACCTCAAGAAGCATGCCCCGGAGTTCCTCGCCGAGAGCCTCCTCAAGCCCGCCTTACAGGTCATCGTCGGTTCCTTGCTCCTCGCCGTCGTGGCGTTCCAAGGGTACGCCTTCCTGCACAATGTCCTGTACGGACACCTGAACGAGAAGATCAACCTCGTGGTCTCCATGGGTCTCGCGGGCGGTGCGGGCATGGCGGTCTACGCGGTCCTCCTGGATAAGCTCGGCTATCCGGAACGTGACCTGCTGCGTGGCTACGCCAACAAGGTCCTGCGCCTCTTCGGACTGCAGCTCAGGGCCTGACCTGCGCGGAGCGATAGGCCGGCGACTGGTAACGACGCACGAGGCATTCGAGGATCGCCGTGCATTCGACGTCGATGATGCCATCGACCTTCGCGGGTCGGAAGTGTCGCTGGAAGGCTTCGACCGCCAGCTTCAGACCAGCGTCATCAGGGCCGACGGCATAGCCGTAGTCGGTCAGGAGACGGCGGAAGAACGCCGGAGTGGCGAGGTGGCCATGGGCGAGACGCTCCTTGAGCTCATCGGGCAGCGGCGCGGCGCCGATCCCCAGCTTCGCGAGCTTGGCCCAAGGAAACTTCGAACCTGGGTCGATCTTGCGGCCGACCGCGATGTCCGAGTGGGCGACCACGTTCCATGGCTTGATGTCGTGGCGTCGGATGATCTCGGCGCACAAGGCGAAGATGATGTCCGCCTGGGCATCCGAGTACGGATACACGTTACCGTCGTAGTTGATGATCTCGATGCCGATGGAATGCTGGTTAAGCGCCTCGAGCCGACCCCAGTTGCTCTTGCCCGCATGGAAAGCCGCCATGTCCTCGGGCACCATCCGGATGACGCGAGGCTTGACCTCGTCAGTCACGACGTAGTGGACGCCGACCCGATGCTTAGGGTCCTGGCCTTGGAGGGTTTTCAGGGAGGAGGGCAGGGAGCCCGCCGTATGGTGCAGGACCAAGATGGTCACCGGCTGTCGGCGAGGTTCGCAGCCGAGGGAGGTCGGACCTTGTTCGATCGTGAGGCCCGTGAACGCCGGCGTTTCCTCAACCTTAGGCGGAAGCTTGGGTTCAGGTGCGGACGCGCATCCGCTGAAAACCGCCGCAAATGCCGATGAAATCGCGAGCAGGCGGCAATATGAGCGAATCGAGGCAATCATGGCGGGGTACGGGAATTGATAGCCAAAGCCCGAATTAGCCCAAGTAAATACCGATTATCCGCATTATAACCCATTCTTTGTTATTCATAATCTAATTAGACATAATGTATATTGTGCGAAATAAACGTAAATCCGGGATCCGGTCTGTATTGCGTTATTGATTGGTCGATTGGATACGCTCATAACCAAGGTTCACTCACACTGATAACCCTTACTTTATGAAAGTAGCCCGACACATCATTGAAGCCCGCCGTGAAGCCATCGCCAATCTCCTCTCCAAGGTCGGCTACGTTCCGGTTTTGGAGATCTGCAAACAATTCAATGTCTCGGAAGCGACGGCTCGCCGCGACCTGACCGAACTGGAGAACCAGCGGCGGATCACCCGCACGCACGGCGGTGCGCTCTCCGACTTCAACCGCAACTTCCCTCCGCTCGACGATCGCAAGATCGAAGACGCCGAGGCCAAGCGTCGCATCGGCAATCTCGCCGCTTCCCGCGTCAAGGCCGGCATGACCGTCTACCTGGACTCGGGTTCGACGATCTTCTTCGCCGCCGAAGCCATCGCCGCCGCCGGCGTGCCCGACCTGCAGATCGTCACGACCTGTCTCCCGACCGCCCAACTGATCTCGTGTCTGCCGGGCGTCGAAGTCTATATCCCGGGCGGTCTTTTCCTGACCCGACATGCGATGGTCGCCGGTGACCGTACGCTCGAAGAAGTCGCC
>CALPIW020000183.1 GCA_943323725.2 Polynucleobacter meluiroseus
GCGTCGGAGAGCGGCGTGCGGTCGACCTGGATGCGTTCGCCGATGGCGACGAGGTGCGGGCTGGTGTAGAGACCGACGCGGCGGCCCTGCGCGCGCTGGATCGCTTCGATCATCGCGCAGACGGAGCCCTTGCCGTTGGTGCCGGCGACATGGATGCACGGGGCGGCGCGCTCGGGATTGCCGAGGCGGGTGGCGAGCAGACGCATACGGTCCACGCCGAGGCGCGAACCCAGGTTACGTAGTCCCGTCAGCCAGCGGAGCGTCTCGGCAGGAGTCATCTCCGCGGGGGTCGCGCTCAGGCGCGGCTCTTCACGGCCTTCACCTTCACCTTACGGTGGGCGAGGGCGCGGAGGAGGCTGGCGAGCTTCGACTTCATCTCCTTGCGGTGGATGATCATGTCGATGAGGCCGCGCTTCAGGAGGAACTCCGAACTCTGGAAGCCTTCGGGCAGGTCCTGGTTAGTCGTCTCCTTGATCACGCGGGCGCCGGCGAAGCCGATGAGCGCGCCGGGTTCGGCGACGATGACGTCACCGAGGGTCGCGTAGCTGGCCATGACGCCGGCCATCGTGGGATTGGTGAGGACGGCGATGTAAGGCAGGCCGGCCGAGCGGAGCTTCGCGAGGGCGGCGCTGGTCTTGGCCATCTGCATCAGGGAGAGGATGCCTTCCTGCATGCGGGCGCCACCGGAGGCGCAGACGACGATGCACGGGCACTTCAGCTTGATCGCGCGCTCGATGGCGCGGGTGACCTTCTCGCCGGCGACGGAGCCCATCGAGGCGCCCATGAACGAGAAGTCCATGATCGCGAGGGAGACCGGGAGGCCGTCCATCAGGCCGTGGCCGCAGACGACGGAGTCGCGGAGGCCGGACTTCTTCTGGTGCTGGGCGAGGCGCTCGGGATAGGAACCGCCGGCGGTGAACTTGAGGGGGTCCTTGGAGACCAGCTTGCTGTCGGTCTCCTTCCAGGAGCCGTCGTCGATCAGGAGGGCGATGCGGCGCTTGGTCGTCAGGCGGTCGTGGTAGCCGCTGACCGGGAAGACGTTCCAGTTGGCTTCGAGGTCCTTGGTGTAGACCATCTCGCCCGACTGGGGGCACTTGGTCCAGAGACCCGCCGGGATATCCTTCTTCTTAGGAGTCGGGGTGTGCGTACGCTTGCGGAAGACAGCCATGGTGAATGCCCGGAGATTGATGAGTTATCCGTGAAAGCGAAAGGGTAAACCAGCCCCTCGACCCTCGAAAACGGCCGTAAACCCGGGTTTAACCCGACCTCTCCGGCTCAGCGCGGGCCGCGCTCGGAGCCGGAGAGTCGCTCGAGGAGCTTCTCGTAGGCGTTCACGGCGCGCTCGGCCATGACGAGTTCGAAGTTCTCGTCCGGGGCGTGCAGGTGCGACTCGGGCGTGAACAGGCCGATCATGACGGAATCGAGGCCGGTCTCGCGACGGATGTCGCCGATGATGGGCACGCTGCCGCCTTCGCGGAGATAGAGCGGGCGCTTGCCGAAGGCTTCGCCGATGGCCTTGTCGGCCTCACGGAAAGCCTTGGCGAGGATCGGATTCTGGCCAGCGGGCGTGTTCGGGCGGTCCGGCGGGCAGACGAAGTAAGCCGCGTTGCCCTGCATCTCGATGAGGTCGACACGCACGCCTTTCGGCGCGCGGGCGTGGATGGCCGCGGCGACCTTGCGGTGGATGTCAGCCGGATCCTGGCCCGGGACGAGCCGGCAGGTGATCTTGGCGAAGACCTTCGATGGAATGACCGTCTTGGAACCCTTGCCCTGGTAGCCGCCGCCGATGCCGTTGAACTCAAGGGTCGGCGCGAAGCGCACGGCTTCGAGGCCGTCGAGGCCGGGGGCCGGGTGCAGTTCGTCGACGCCGAGGGCGCGACGGTAACCGTCTTCGCTGAGCGGTAGCTTGCGGAGTTCTTCGCGCTCCCAGCGGGTCGGCTGCTCGACGCCTTCGTAGAAGCCTTCGACCGTCACGGCGTTATCGGCGTCGTGGAGCGACGAGCAGAGTTCGGCCAGCGCCTGGATGGGATTATAGACCGCGCCGCCGTGGAGGCCGGAGTGCAGGTCGGACTTCGGGCCGGTCAGGCCGACCTCGAGGCCGACGATGCCGCGCAGGGCCGTCGTGATGACGATCTGGTCGGACGACGGTGAAGCGGTGTCAGAGAGGATGACGCAATCGGCCTCGGCGAGCTCAGCCTTATGATTGTGCAGGAATTCCGGGAAACTCGGGGAGCCGATCTCTTCTTCGCCTTCGATGAGGAAAGTGATGCGCAGCGGCAGATTCGGGCAGCGCTTGAGCAGGCGGGTGAGCGCAGCGACCGCGACCAGGTGCGGGCCCTTGTTGTCGGCGGTGCCGCGACCATAGATCTTGCCCTCGCGGACGACGGGTTCAAAGGCGGGGGAAGTCCAGAGATTCAGCGGGTCGGCCGGCTGCACGTCGTAGTGGCCGTAAAGGACGATGTGAGGCCATTCCTTCGGACCACGGCGGCGGCCGAGCACGATCGGGTGGAGGGGAGTCGGAATGACTTCGACCTCGAGGCCCGCCTGCTTGAGCAGCCCGCAGATATGCTCCCGGGCGCCGTCCATCCCCGCCTTGAAAGCCGGGTCGGTGGACACGCTGGCATGCTTCACGTATTCGGTCAGTTCGCGGACGAGATCCATGCCTTCATTAGGCAAGGAACGCGCCGAAGGGCAAGAGAGAGGCATGGAGGGAGACACAGTTGATCAGTTGATCGGTTGGCCAGTTGGCCAGAGGCTGAAGCGCTCAAGGGGAAACCGGGAACCGGATGATTGGCTGGGGGTATTTCCGGGTGACGGGTGACAGCCGCCAGGACATCGGCCTTTCGGGAGCCAGCCGTTCGGCCTTCGGCAGCCGGCTCCAGCCACCCGCGGCT
This sequence comes from Polynucleobacter meluiroseus, assembly GCA_943323725.2. Lineage (GTDB taxonomy): Bacteria > Verrucomicrobiota > Verrucomicrobiia > Opitutales > UBA953 > UBA953. The sequence goes on from CALPIW020000183.1 coordinate 2,895, forward strand.
GAGGGCCGAAAAGCCGATGCCTGAGTCCCAGATGCCCGTGGCCGTCACCCGTCTCCTGATAGTGTTTCGGCCACGGGTTGGGCTGACCACCCTTGGTCAGCCGCGGTTGAGCGAGGGCGCTCAACCCTACCTAAGACAACCGCAGCATCCTTTCCGGTCTCCGGTCTCCCCTTGAGCCCAGTATCTTCTCTGGTCCACCGAGCCTCTGGGCCTCCGGGCCTCTGTTGCCCCGATACTCCATACTCGATACTCCATACTCTGGAATCTGGAATTTTGTCTTCCCCCTCCCCTCCCCCTTGGGAAGAGTGAAGCCATGTCGCCCGCGGAACAGTTGAAGGTCATGAAATCCCGCACCGAGAAATTCATCGGTGAGGCGGAGATCCTCAAGCGCCTCGAGGCCAGCAAGACCCTGCGCGTGAAGCTGGGCGTCGACCCGACCCGCCCCGACCTGACCTTCGGCCACATGGTCGTCTTCAACAAGCTCCGCCAGTTCCAGGAGCTCGGCCACCAGGCCGTCCTCATCATCGGCGACTACACCACGCGCATCGGCGACCCCACCGGCAAGTCCGAGACGCGCCCCGTGCTTTCCGAGCAGGAGATCGAGGAGAACGCCAAGACCTACCTCGAGCAGGCCTTCAAGATCCTCGACCCCAAGAAGACCGAGGTCCGCCGCAACAGCGAGTGGTTCGGCCAGATGTCGTTCCTCGACGCCCTCCAGCTCAGCCGCCGCATGACCGTGGCGCAGATGCTCGCGCGCGATGACTTCGCCAAGCGTCACGCGTCGAACACCCCCATCTCGATCGTCGAGTTCCTCTACCCGCTCCTCCAGGGCTACGACTCCGTCATGCTCAAGGCCGACATCGAGATCGGCGGCAGCGACCAGCTCTTCAACATGCTCGTCGGCCGCGACCTGCAGGAACAGGACAAGATGGCCCCGCAGGCCGTGCTCGGCATGCCTCTGCTCGTCGGCCTCGACGGCGAGAAGAAGATGTCGAAGTCGCTCGGCAACTACATCGCCTTCAACCACGGCGCGAAGGACATGTTCGGCCGCATCATGTCGGTGCCGGACGCCACCATGTGGGTCTACTACGACCTCCTCCTGCTCTCGACGCCGGAAGAGCTCGCCGCGCTCAAGGCCGGCCACCCGATGGAAGCCAAGAAGCAGCTCGCCACGCGCCTGACGGACATGTTCCACGGCGCGGGCGCCGGCGCCAAGGAGCGCGCCGAGTTCGAGAACGTCTTCTCCAA
>CALPIW020000184.1 GCA_943323725.2 Polynucleobacter meluiroseus
CGTCCGGCACCCAGACGTTCAGCTTGGACTTGGACTTGTTACGCTTCTCGAGATGGGCCTTGAGGTCGGCCAGGGTGTAATACTGGAGCTTCGCACGCGGGGCGACCTCGAGGGCACCGACCTGATGGTGGACGTCACGGTGCTCGGTCAGGAGCTTCTTCTGGACGGCGTGGTCGACCTTGGGAGTCTTCGCGGCCTTGCCCTTCGCCGCCGGCGCGGCCTTGGCGTCCTTGGCGTTCTTGACCGGAGCGACCGGGGCGGCGCCCTTCTTCGCGACCGGAGCCGGAGCCGCCTTGGCGGACTTCACGGGAGCGGCGGCCTTGCCCTTCGGGGCCGGAGCCTTCGCCGCCGGCTTGGCGACGACCTTGGGCGCGGGCTTAGCGACCGGCTTGGCGGCCGGCTTGGCCTTGGCCTTCGGCGCCGGGGCGGCTTTCTTGGCGGACTTCTTAGGATCGGGTTTCTTGGACATCGGTGAGAGGGGTCAGAGTTGGGAGTATTTGGCGAGGAGCGCTTCGCGGCAGCGTGGAGATACCATACCAAAACGGCCGGCTTCCACAAGTGCGGGGACCCAGCGCCAGGAACGAGGGCAACGGACGCCCTCGGCCTTGTCGACCTGGAAGGCCAAGGCGGCTCCGGCCTGCGGCTTGAGCTGGACCGAGGAGACGATCCAAAGCTCGGTCAGGAGGGCCTGGTGGGCGGTCAGGAGAGCGAAGTCCGCGTCGGCGGCGTCGCCGGTGACGACGACGGCGGCCTCGAGGGACTGGCCGATCTTCTTTTCCTGACGGAGACGCTCCATCGGGACGTTGACCTGGGCGGCCAAGGCCTGGATGCGCGTGACGGCGGCGTGGGCGGCCTGTCCGGCGGCGTCCTCCCAGCGGGCGTCGATGGCGGGCCAGTCCTGCAGGTGCACGTTGGTCGTGTCGACGTACTCGGCCTTGGCGTGCAGGTGCGACCAGGCTTCGTCGGCGGTGAACGGCACGAACGGCGCGATGAGCTTCAGGTAGGCGCGCAGGACGAGGTCGAGCGCGGTCTGCGTGGAACGACGCAGCGGATCGTCGGGCGCGGTGGTGTAGAGGCGGTCCTTCACCACGTTGTGGTAGGTCGCGGAAAGCGTCGCGGTGGTGAAACCGGCGAGCGCGGCGGCGGCGCGGTGGAACTCGTTGCGCTCGCACGCGTCGGTGACTTCACGGATGAGCTTGGCGGTCTCGATCAGCACCCAGCGGTCGACGGGGCTGAGCTGGTCCACGGCGACGGCGTGCCGGGCGGCGTCGAAGTCGTAAAGGTTGCCGAGCTGGTAGCGCAGCGAGTTACGCATGCTGCGATACTGGTTCGAGATCGTCTCGAAGATCGCGTCGGAGAGCGGGATGTCGCTCTGGTAGTTCTCGGAGGCGACCCAGAGGCGCACGATGTCGGCGCCGTATTTCTTGACGTAGTCGTCGGCGGTCTGGGGCTTGCCGTCGGACTTCGAGATCTTCTGGCGCTTCTCGTTCACGACGAAACCGTGCGTGAGTACCGCGCGGTAAGGCGCGGAGCCCTTGACGGCGATGGCGGTCCAGAGCGAGGACTGGAACCAGCCGCGGTGCTGGTCGGAGCCTTCGAGGTAGAGGTCGGCAGGCCAGTGCAGGTCCTTGTGCTTCGCGCACACGGCGAGGTGGCTCGAACCGGAATCGATCCACACGTCGAGCGTGTCGGTGCCCTTGCGGAGGTCCTTCGGCCAGGCGGCCGGAATCGGCGCGCCGGCGAGGACTTCCTCGACGGAGGCGGCCCACCACCAGTCGCCGCCGCGCGTGGCGATCTGCTTGGCGACGTGACGGACGACACCGGCGTCGAGGTACGATTCGCCGGTGGAGGGAGAATAGAACGCCGGGATCGGCACGCCCCAGGCGCGCTGACGGGAGATGCACCAATCCGGACGGCCTTCGAGGGCGGCGCGGATGCGGTTCTCGCCGGAAGCCGGGATCCACTTCACGTCGCCGACGGCGGCGAGCGCCTTCTTGCGGAGGTCTCCGCGGTCGAGGCCGACGAACCACTGGTCGAGCGCGCGGAAGACCACGGGGGTCTTGGAGCGCCAGCAGTGCGGATACGAATGTTCGAAGCTCTGCGCCTTGAGGAGCGCGCCCTTGGACTTCAGCAGTTCGAGCACGGCGATGTTCGCCGGGTTCTTGCCGTCGGTCTCGAGGACGGTGATGCCGACCAGCGCGGCGGGCACCTTGCCGTCGTCGGCGTACGTGCCGTCGTCGCGCACCGGGCAATACGGCTCGAAGCCGTACTTGTTGCCGGTCTGATAGTCTTCGATGCCGTGGCCGGGCGCGGTGTGCACGCAGCCCGTGCCGGCGTCGGTGGTGACGTAATCGGCGAGCACGACCGGCGAGGCGCGGTCGATGAAAGGATGCTGCGGCTGCAGGCCTTCGAGCGCGCGGCCCTTGACCTTGAAGCCGTCGACGGCGCCTTCGAGCGCGCACGCGGCGACGAACGCCTCGCGCAGGGCGGAGGCCACGAGGAAGGAACGCTCGCCATGGCGGACCTCGACGTACTCGAGGTCAGGATGCACGGCGATGGCGAGATTGGCCGGGAGCGTCCACGGCGTGGTCGTCCAGATGACGACGGAGAGCGGGTGCGCGGGCGCGAGCTGCTTGGCGGCGGGATCGGCGACCGGGAAGGCGACCCAGACGGAGTGCGAGCGCTTGTCCTTGTACTCGATCTCGGCTTCGGCGAGCGCGGTCTGGCACGGGATGGACCAATACACCGGCTTCTTGGAACGGTAGACGAGGCCCTGTTCGACGAAGCTGGCGAAGCCGCCGAGGATCTCGCCTTCGTAGGCCGGATCCATCGTGCGGTATTCCGAAGCCCAGTCGGCGAGGATGCCGAGGCGTTTGAACTGGCCGCGTTGCTTCTCGATGTAGGCGGCGGAGAATTCGGCGCAGGCCTTGCGGACGCCGAGCGCATCGAGCGACTGCTTCTTGGCCTGGAGCTCCTTCATCACCTTGTGCTCGATCGGGAGACCGTGGCAGTCCCAGCCCGGGACGTAAGGCGTGCGGAAACCGCGCATGGACTTGTAGCGCAGGATGGCGTCCTTGAGGAGCTTGTTGAGCGCGGTGCCGATGTGCACGTCGCCGTTGGTGAAGGGCGGACCGTCGTGGAGGACGAAGGCGGGCTTGCCGGCGGCGCGGGCCTGGATCTGGCCGTAGAGACCGTGGCGCTCCCAATGGGCGATCCGGACGGGTTCGCGTTCGGCCAGGCCGGCCCGCATCGGGAAGTCGGTGACGGGCAGGTTGAGGGTATCCTTGAGCTCTTCGGCCATGTTTGACGTATAAAAGGGGGTCGAGTGGGGGGCTATAGACGCCCCTCGGGGTCGGCAGGGTGAACGGGTCGGCAGGCGTGGCAAGGGCGGAGATAAGGGGCGACCCCGGAAGGTCGGGGCAGGATTGACAGCCCGGACCGGAAACGCACCAATGCAGCCCCATGGATAACATGAAGCCCAAGCTCATCACCAAGCAGGCGGTCGTCATCGACCTCGTCCTGACGGTGGTCTTCTTCGTCTGGATCACCTCGATCCTCAAGAAGCATGTGCCCTGGTCCGAAGCCGGCCAGACTGCCGTCACCCTGGGTGCCGCCTACTGTGGCCTCTGCCTCGCCGGCGTGTTCTGGATGGCCCTCAACCTCTTCCGCGTGACGCTAGCCGACCAGATGCTGCCGAAGACGGCCGGCTCCAAGGACGCCGCCTAAGCGGTCACTTCGCGGCGGGGACGACCGTGTCCATCGCCGCTTCGACTTCCCGACGGAGCGAGTCCGCCAGCCGGCGCTCTTCCTGATATTGGGTCCAGAGCTTGGTGAGCTCCTCGGGTTTCCCCTGCTCGAAGGCCTCGAGCCAGGTCCCGAAGGTCCGCCAGGCGTTATGGTAGACGGGGTTCTGGCGGAGCACTTCGCGCCTCAGGCCCTTGAGGCGGGCCTCGATGCTCAGCTTCACGGCCGCCAGGGCGCGGTGCTTAGGCAGGTCCGCCCCGGAGATGAGCTGATCGCCCGCGCCGACGTCGAAGACGAAGCGGGTGATGTCGTCGAGCGATTCGGCCGACTCGCGCAGGCCGAGGCTGACGGGCTCGCGGGAAAGCAGCAGCTCGGCGCGATGGAGCAGCC
>CALPIW020000185.1 GCA_943323725.2 Polynucleobacter meluiroseus
AGAAGGAACGTCATTCATTATCCACGCATCCCCCGGGAAGTCAAGGGGGTGGGGCGGTGACTAGATACAGGGGTGGTAGCGGTTGGCGGTTAGCGGTTGGCGGTTAGATACGAGTAAGGTGGAGGCGGTTGGCGGATAGCGTTTGGCGGTAAGATGAGATAAAAGCGGGAAAGGCCAAAGAGTGGGAGTTGGAGGCGGGTCTTGGATTCGTTTGGAGTCAGGTCTTGGTGGTGTGAGGTCTTTTCCTATCCGCTAACCGCCAACCGCTAACCGCTTCGACCTGCGGACTTTTCTCTTTCCCCGTCCGCAGGTCGTGGGATAGTCGGCTTTGTCCATGAATGTCTTCTCTGCCGACGTCGCGCTGGCCATCACCCGTCTCGGGCTGCTGATCCTGCTCGGCTGGTTCATGGCCCGCCAAGGGTGGGTGGGGCCACACGCCCGTCAGCCGCTGATGCGCATGATCATCTGGGTCTTCTTCCCGGCCATGATCTTTTCCCGCGTGAGCGGCAATCCGCTCATCGCCTCCGGCTCGCAGGCGCTGCTCTATCTCGGCGCCGGCTTCCTGATGATCGTGACCGGCTACGCCGTCGCGACGGCCATCGGCGCGCTCAGCAAGGTGCCCGCCGGTACGGCCCGCCGGACTTTCGCGTTCTCCGCCGGCGTCAATAACTTCGGCTACCTCGGCATCCCGGTCACGGCGGCCCTGTTCGACCACGACGTCATCGGGGTGCTCCTCGTGCACAACGTCGGGGTCGAGGCCGCGGTCTGGACGGTCGGTATCGCGATGCTCTCGGGCGAATCCTTGCGCAAGGGGCTCAAGAAGCTGTTCCAGCCGATGACCATCGCGTTGTTCGTGGCGCTCGCGATCAACTTCGCGGGCTTCGGCAAGAGCGCCCCGATCGTCTTCGCGAGCGACCTCTGCCACACCATCGGCGAATGCGCCATCCCCATCGGGACGCTGCTCACGGGCATCTACCTCCACGAGATCATCAAGGACTTCCGGCTCGCCGCCGATGCGCCGGTCTCCTTCGGGGTGATGGCGGTCCGCTGGCTGGCGATGCCGTTGCTGGTGCTGGCCGCGGCCGGTTTCCTCGTCACCGACGACTCCTTGCGCAAGGTCATGCTCGTCCAGGCGGCGATGCCCTGCGGGATCTTCACCTTCCTGATCGTGGAGATGTTCAAGGGCGAGGTCATGGTCTCCCTGCGCTGCTCGGTCATCACGATGCTCTGCTGCCCGTTGGTCACGCCGCTGTGGCTTTACTTGGGCGCCCGCTGGCTGGGGTTGTCCTGAGCGTCCTTTACTTGTGGGCGGGGCGGGGTAGTCTGGGCGGACTGTTCCTGTGCGTCCGCTTCTCGCCACCTTGCTGCTTTGCCTGACCGGCTGCGCGACTTATGTCGACCGCGGCCCTCGTGTGCGCACGGCGGTCGAAGAGGGGGACTATGCCACGGCGGCGACCATCGCCCAGGGGTTCGCCGCTGACGAGCCGAAGGACGCCTTGGCTTGGAATCTGGACGCCGCGGCGGCGCTCCGCGCCGAGGGGAAACTCAAGGAAAGCAGCCGGCTTTTCGAGCAGATCGAGAATGCATTCCGGGCCGAGGAGGAGCGCCCGGGCTTCTCGGTCACCGACGCGACCTTGGGTGCTTTCACCAGTGCTTACGCCGAGGCCTACCGCCCCAAGCCGGCCGACCGCATCTACGCCTCCACTTACCAGGCCTTGAACCGACTTGAACTGGGTGACGTCAATGGCGCCCGCGTCAGCATGGCCCGGCTCCGCTTCGTCCAACAGGCTTTCGGCACGGGCGCGCTTTACGTGAAGCCGAAGGCCGACGAAAAGTATGACGTCGCCAAGGCTACGCAGGATGAGCGCACTAAAGATGGCTTGGGAATGATCGAGGAGAACCTCGCCGGGCTCACCGCCGAGGGCTCCTATGATGACGCCTTCAGTCATTGGCTGCAGGGGATGTTCTTCCTGCGTCTCGGTCAGGATCCGTCCGACCGCGAGAAGGCGCGCAAGGAGTTGCTCGCCGCGACGCAGCTCAACAGCGCCAACGAGGTGTTCCGTCGCGACCTGCAGGACGCCGAGGCTCCGCCCAACGCCGGGCAGGGGATGATCGTCTATGTCGTCGCCGAGACCGGCATGTGCCCGGAATGGTATCAGCAGCGCATCGACATCCCGCTCTTCATCGTGGCACGTCGGGTACCTTACGTCAGCGTCGCTTTACCGGCCATCCGACCCTCGGGCCTGAATTACAATCTGCAGCTCAAATTGGACTCTCAGGACGTTGCGCTGTCCTTGGCCAGCCGCCCGGACGCCCTCATCGCGAAGCACTTCGAGGCCGCCTTGCCAGGCATCAAAACCCAGGCGTTCACCTCTGCCGCCGTCAAAGCCACTGCCAGTTACCTCATCAACGAATCCTCGGATGAGGCCGTCCGACGCGGTAATGGCGGCTCTGGCGCGATGCTTTGGTCGATCGCGACCAAGGTCGGGACCGCCGTCTACACCGTCGGGACCACCAAGGCCGACATCCGCAATTGGTCGAGCCTGCCTGCCCGGTTCTCCGTGGCTCGCTTCGAAGCCCGCCCAGGGCAGAAACTGACCGTGCCCGGCCATCCGGAGGCCTCCGTGACGCTCCCGGCAGGCAAGGTTCTGCTTGTAAGCCTCAAGTCCACGCAGGAAAATCTCCCTATCGTTCTGCGCTGCACCCCTCTCGTCCCATGAAAAAACTCCTGCCTCTTCTCGCGCTCGGCCTACTGGCCGGCTGCTCCACCGTCCTCGAGACGGGCGACCGAATCGAGCGCGGCCTGACTCCGCCCGACGCCGTGAATTACGCGACCACGCGCCCCGAGGGTGGCTTCACCACGCAGCTCAACGATCCGCGCATCGGCAACAAGATCGAGCTCCTCGCCGCCCGTAAGTCCAAGACCGACGGCGGTTATACCCGCGTCCAGTTCGACCTGCGCAACGGCTCTTACCTGCGCCAGACCATCAACGTCAGCTTCGAGTGGCTCGCCGCCGACGGCACCGTGACCGAGTCCCAGCCCAACTGGATCGTCACCCCGCTCGAGCCCGGCGCCCTCACCACCGTCACCGCGACCGCCCTCAAGGCCACGTCCGCCGAGTGCCGCCTCCGCCTCATCACCCGCTGAACCCTCCCATGAACAAGTTCTCCCTCCTCGCCTGCGCCGTCTTCATCGTCGGTTGCGGCACGCCCGCCACCTACAAGGACCCGCAGGGCCGCGAGCTCGTCGTGAGCCTCGACAAGGTGAACATCCAGGACTTCGCCACCGCGGGCTCCCAGATGCTCCAGTCCATGATCTCGTCGCCGTCCTTCTCCAAGGGCGCCCCGGTCCTCCGCTTGGGCACGATCACCAACGACACCGCCGACAACTTCGACACCTCCTTGCTGCTCTCCAAGATCACCGTGCCGCTGGTCAATGCCGGTCGCGTGACCTTGCTGGACAACGAGCCGGCCGCCGACGCCTCGGCGCGTCCCAAGGCCGAATACGTGCTCAAGGGCAAGATCCTCGAGGATCGCAGCAACGCCGGCAGCACCCGCCAGAGCTCCTTCGTGTTCCAGCTCACCCTGGTCGAAGAAAAGCGCGGCGTCGCCGTCTGGACCGACGAGAAAATCGTGACCAAGCAGGGCACCAAGAACGCGGTCGGTTTCTGAGAAAAGACCGCCCAAAGTTGACCTTCCCTCGACCTGCGTCTCCTTCCGGTGATGCAGGTTGATTTTTTGATCGTCGGCCAAGGCCTGGCGGGCTCTTTGCTCGCCCAGGAACTGCGTCGGCGCGGCCGCACCGTCCACGTCGTGGACGACGGCTGGAAGTCCGCCGCCTCGCAGGTCGCCGCCGGGCTGATGACTCCGCTGACCGGACGTCGTTTCACGCTGACCAAGGATTACCCCGAACTCTTCGCCGCCGCCCAAGAGCGGCTGACGGCCCGCGGCGTCTTCCGCCCGACTTCGGTCTACCGAATGTTCGTCGATGACGAGCAGCGCGCCAAGGGGCTCAAGCGGACCGAGTGCCGGAGCTGTCAGCCGTTCATCGAGCGCGTGACTTCCGCTCAGGGCGAACTCGACGCCGGCCTGACCGACGCGTTCGGCGGTGCGCTGATGAATGG
>CALPIW020000186.1 GCA_943323725.2 Polynucleobacter meluiroseus
AGGGAAACCGGATGATTGGCAGGGGAGCCCAATTTCAGGTCTCAGGTCTCGGCCATCAGGTACCTGATTCGGGCGCTCAGGTTCGGGTGCAGGTTCAGGAAATCGGCCATCTGTCATCTGCCATCGATCCAGTCATCTTCCAGTTTCAGGTGGCCGGTGGCGGGACTTCTGCCCTCCGTCATCGATTCAGTCATCTGTCATCGATTCAGCCCTCCATTCAGTCCTCCACTCAGTCCCATCACCCCCTCCTCCCCCATCCTTCCCTTGCCAAAGCCCACCCCATAGCCCTAAGCCATTGGGGGCTGAATGAGGCCCCATGCCGTTTTTCTAATGTTACAAATGTTACAGACTCGCAACCTTCTCATGCTCACGGCCGCCCTGTCCGTCACGCAAGTCACCGCGCAGGACAAGCCTGCGGCCGCCGCCAAGCCGGGCGCTGAGCAGTCGCTGAAAGAGCGCTTCGAGAACCTGGGCCTGATCTACAAGGACAAGAAGAACCCCGGCCTGCAGGAGCTGTGGGTGCTCGGCCGCTATCACGGACATTACCACGACAACGACGGCAGCCACGGTCAGGATTCCGGCTTCGAGAGCCGCCGCGTCCGCCTCGGCTTCCAAGCCACGATGTTCGACCGCCTGACCGTGCACGCGCAGGCGATCAGCGGCAGCGATTTCGAACCGGCTTACAATGGCTTCACCGAACTCTGGATCCGCTGGCAGTTCGCCGAAGCGCTCAACCTCACCGTCGGCCAGCAGAAGCACCGCTTCACCCACGACCGTAATGTCTCGAGCCGCTACATGAGCTTCATGGAGCGCTCGATGTTCACGAACATGATGGGCCTGGATTACACCCCGGCCGTCACGCTCTCGGGTCGCGTCGACAAGCTGGATTACTACGCGGGCGTCTTCTCGAATTCCGCCGGCACCGACATGTGGGAGTCCTTCACGGAACTGGACTCCGGCTCTTCCTTCCTGGCGGCCGTGACCTATGACCTCGGCCATTTCCTCGGCGCCGAGACGGCATCCTTCTACGGCGGTTACCTGCACAGCGAAGCCCACGCCAACGCGACCAACCTGACACGTTTCGATGACGCCCTCGCCGGCGCGCTCATCTTCACGGACGGTCCGGCGGCGTTCGTCGCCGAACTCACGGCCGGCTTCGGCGGCGCCCGCGGGGACGCCATCGGCCTGAACCTCCAGCCCAGCTACTTCCTCACCGACACCCTTGAGGTGGTCAGTCGCTACCAGATCGCCAGTTCCAGCCAGGCGACGGGCCTCAGCAGCCAGCGCCGCTACGAACGCCTCGCGGGCATGGGCAACGGCGACTCCTACCAAGCGGTCTACCTCGGGCTGAACCATTACATCGCCGGCCACCGCCTCAAGCTCCTGACCGGCATGGAATACGCGCGCATGAATCAGCGTGACTCCTTCATGGTCTGGGCCGGTATCCGGATGTTCTTCGGCCCGCAGTCCAACGCTCCGTACCCGGGCAATAAGTTGCTTAAGGGAAGGTGGTGAGGGCGGGAAGAATCGATGGCAGATGACAGAGGACTGGATCGATTAAAAGACACCGAAAGGGCTTTGGGCTAGGGCTGGGGCTAGTTAAGTTGATTGGTTGACCCGTTGGCCGGTTGGCCAGGAAGTCATTGGCTCAAAGGGAGACCGGATGATTGGCTGGGGAGCCTATTTCAGGTCTCGGATCTCGGCCATCAGGCGCCTGGTTCGGGTTTTCAGGTTCGGGTGCAGCTTCAGGAAATCTGCCATCGATTCAGTCATCTGTCATCCGTCATCGATCCAGTCATCGTTTCAGGTGGCGGGTGGCAGCCCCGGGTGGCAGGTGGCGGAAAATCTGCCCTCTGTCATCGGTCATCGATTCAGCCATCAATTCTGCACCGCTATGTCGTGACGCGGTCCCGACCCTACCCAGCGCGGCGGAGCCGCGAGGTGGAAGCGGTTAGCGGTTGGCGGTCGGGAACACAGCCAAGGCAACTAGGGCAGCACGCAGTGCTGCCCCTACCTCAAGGCATGCACTCACCCGATACTCGATACTCAATACTCGATACTCTGAGCATTCCGCCCTCCCCTCTTCCCCTCCGCTAACCGCCAACCGCTATCCGCCAAAACCTTTTCCGCCCCCCGGTGTTTCATCCGTATGCGCCTCCCTGCCCTGCTCCTCGCCCTGCTCGCCTCGCTCACTCTCTTCGCCGCCGACGAGAAGAAGCCCACGGAGCCTGTGGCCAAGCCGATCGAAAAGCCGCAACCGGCGGTAAAAAAGAAGAAGGGCCTCGATGCCCCGGAGATCCCGGCCGGCGTCTCGCTCGTGGACGGCGTCAAACTCCAGGAAGCCTGGTTGAAGGCGGAGACCGACGAAGAATTCAAAGCCGCCCTGGCCAAGCTCGGCGGCGCCGGCGAGAAACCCAAGAAGAGCAAGGGCGAGAAGAAAGAAGGTGGCGCCCGCGACGCCAAAGAAGCCCGCGAAGCCATCGATGCCGCGCGCGTCAAGGCGATGCAGAAAGCCGAGCCCAGCCTCAAGGTCGAGGTCATCCGCGACTACGTCGATTCGACCCATCAGAAGAAGTCCGACGTCGCCGGTAAGCCGAAGAAGAAGTGAGAAGGCAGGGTAGCTGCCACCGAGACAATGGCTGAGTCGATGACAGATGACAGAGGGCAGATTGGCTAGGGTGCCCGTTTTCAGGTCTCAGGTCTCGGTCATCAGGAATCAGGTACGGGGTCGGGTCATGTTCAGGTGGCGGTAAATCTATCCTCAGTCATCGATTCAGCCATCTGTCATCGATTCAGTCATCGATAACTCGCAACTTTATCACGCCAATGCTGTTCAACTGGGATAGCCCCATGCGCCTCCTTTCCCTGCTCGTACTCGCTCTCCTCGCCCCTTCCCTCCAGGCGGCCGATGAACCTAAGGCCAAGCCAGCCAAGAAAGCCGCTCGCCCCGGGTCCGCGCTACCCGAAAGCGTGGCCGGCGTCCCTGACGATCAGCTGACCAAAATCCGCCGGGCCCTCATGGCGACCTACGGTGACGAAGCCGTCGCCGCCGCCCGCAAGCGCATCGCCGACCTCAAGGAACGATCCCGTTTCGCCAAGGGACGCAACGAAGCCGAAGACCTGCGACTCGAGTTCGAAACGGCCCGGGATGCCATGGTGAAAGCCACGCTCGAGGCCGCCCAGAAGTTCGACCCTGCCATCGAGAAAGATCCGCTGGTGCTCACCCTGAACGCGGTCGAAGAACTGGTGAAGAAGCGAGGCCAGGAAGCCGCCCGGGCCGCCCAGGAGAAAGCCTCCGCCGAAGAACGCGCCGCCGCGGCGAAGATGCCGAAAGATGAAGCCAAGCCCGCCGCGGAGACGACCGCCAAGGAAGCGGACGCCAAGCCCATCACCCCGGGCGAGCTGCTCGCCGACGTCGAAGGCGTGTCCGCCGACGACATGCGCAAGTTCCGCGCCGCCGCCTTCAAGGCCCAACGCGATCCTAGGCTGAAGGAGATCAAGGCCAAGCAGACCCAACTCCGCAAGGAAGCCGAATTCCTCTCGGCGGAGGAGAAGAAGAACCTGCGCGGCGAATTCGAGCAGCTCCAGTCCGACCTCCGTAAAGCCAACCTCGCCGCCATCGCCCAGGCCGCGCCCGACCTTGCCAAGGAAAGCCTCGAGAAGATCTACGAAGCCGTCGAAACGCGCACCCGCGAAGCCGTCGAGAAGGCGGGCAAGAAGAAGGCCACCAAGACCCCGCTCAAGCCCTTCCCGTTCGGGGAGAAAAAATAGTCTAACGAGGGCCCGAGGACTCGAGGACCAGAGGGCCGGAGGTTTCGGCCTGGGCCATTTCTTTCGGGTCTCAGGTCTCGGCCTTCAGGCGCCTGGTTCAGGTATCCAGGTTCAGGTGCAGGTGCAGGTGCAGGAAACCTGTCATCAGACCTCTGTCATCGATTCAGCCATCGTTTCGGGTGGCGGGTGGCGGCCCCGGGTGGCGGGAAATCTGCCCTCTGCCACCGATTCGGTCATCCATTCTGCCCTACAACTTTTCCCTCCTCCCGGGGTTTTCTCATTAGCCTACCCCACCCCTGCCCCTCCCCATGAAACAATTCCTCGCCCTCCTCCTTGCCGCC
>CALPIW020000187.1 GCA_943323725.2 Polynucleobacter meluiroseus
ATGGGCTCCTCTCGTGCAGGCTCCCCGGCGTAAGGACGAAGATTCACCGTGACCTTCTGCCGGAAACGCACGGCCACCTCGATCCGATCGGCGGGGAGGAACGTCGTCGGTCCCGGACGACGCCAGCCGGGGCCATGCGGACGACGATCCAGTCGCCACGTCGTCTTTGATAAGATACGCGCCAGGCCTTGGGGCTGGGCCTCTTCTGTCGGATTAAGGAAAGCATACGCTTCGCCAGGCAGCAATCCGCGGCCACTCATCCCGAAGGTCTCGGCATCGGCCACTTCGACCCAGAACCAGAGTCCTCTTTCACGCGGACCTTGGCGCACGACCCCGAAATCCTCCTGCGGGCAGTCGTCCAGATCCACGACGATCGTCGCGCCCGTCTCCAGATTCGTCACCGTCACTTCGGGCGCGCCGATCACTTCGCACAGAAAAAGCTTCCCCTGAGGACCAGCCAAGACTGGCACCGTCAAAGGATTCCACAGGACTCCCGACCCGTGGAAGCGTAGCCGATGGCGGCCGTCATGACGGGAGTTGAAGAAACCGAGGCTGAGCCGGAAATCACTCAGCACCGGTAGCGTCGACAGGCTTCGGCCCGCGGCGATGATTGAGCTCAACGGACGCCCTCGGGCCGGGAGCTGCGACCAAGCCGACCCCACCAACACCTCGGCCATTTCGGGCCCGACTGCCTCCGCCAAACCCGCAGGCTCGGACAGGTCGCGCCTCCACCCTCCGTGCGCGGCATCAGTGAGCAGGCCTCGCACCTGCCAAGATTGACCAGGCCGCAAGGGCTCGCCGCCGCAAACGGCGTAAAGCGCGGATCCGCCCACCTCCAGCGCCCTGACTTGCTCCACTGTCGGCTCAACCGCCAAGGCGAGCGGGAGCTTGGGCCGACCCGCGAGGCTCTTCGCCCAGGCTGATGCCTGCCGCGTCGCCATCGGCCGGGAGGCGAGATCATGGGACATGGAAAGATCCTCGACCGACCAACGCCAACGGAGGCCATCGATTTCCGCCTCGCCCTCGGTCATCAAGACGGACGAACCCCGACCGACCCGGACCCCGCTCAAGGTAGTTTGATAAGTATAGGCGATATCCGGACCCGCGGCCGACTGAAGCGCCGCCAGGCCACGCAAGGCGGCCCCCTGGGCGGCCGCACGCAAACCGGCTTGGGCGACGTAGTAGCTGGCCGAGGCGCTCTCTGCCCGCCCGAGCCCCGCCAAGCTGAACATCAGGCCAAGACAAAGCGACAAGGCCAGCAGGGCCAACAACAGTGCTAATCCATTTCTCTTATGCATTGATGAGGAATAAGCCCCATCCTCTTTCCGTTGATAATAAACGGCAAAACAGGAGATATCTCATGTATTGATTCCATGAAGACATCATTGCGTAAAATCCGTGTCACCCGCCCGTCGGCCGGGGTTCCTAGTTACCCGCAGCCCTTCAAGCCTTCGGGCACGGACGGCGTCCCGGCCAAGAAGCGGGTGCTGGTCGTGGAGGACCAGTCGGCGGTCTGCGATCTGGTCTCGGAGATGGTCCAGTCCCATCCGCGCTGCGTCGCGGTCGGTACGGCCTCCGACGGGCTCAGCGCCATCGAACTCGCCCTGCGCCTCAAGCCCGACATCCTGGTGCTCGACGTGATCATGCCCGGCGTGGGCGGCATCGAGATTTTGCGCCGGCTCGGCGGCAGCCTGCCCGCGATGAAGGTGCTGGTCTTCTCCGGCAAACAGGAGCCTCACATCGTCCGCGCCCTCATGCAGGCCGGCATCCATGGCTTCGTGAACAAGAACGGCCCGCTCTCCGAACTTCGCAAGGCCCTCGAGGCGCTCTCGCTCGGCAACACCTGGTTCAACGAGGACTTCAGCCGCACCGTCCGCCTGGCCCTGGCCTCCCCTTCCTTCCTCGGCGACGGCATGATCGACCAGCTCACCCCACGCGAACGCGAGATCGCCGTGCTCATCGCCCAGAGCCACAGCAGCAAGGAGGTCGCCGCCCGCCTACATATCAGCATCAAGACCGCCGAGAACCACCGGGCCAACCTGATGCGTAAGCTCGGCGTCCGCGACGTCGCCGGCCTGGTCCGCTTCGTGGTCCGGCAGGGTCTGGTCGACCCGGCGTCGGAATAAGATTGTTACCAAGCGGCGCCTTTTTGCGTTCGCCTGCGGCCCGGGGCCGGCCAGTATTGGGTTCACCCCCATGAAGACCTCTGTCCGCAAGGCGAAATCCGTCGTGGTCGTGGAAGACCAGACGGCCATCTGCGAGCTCATCATCGAGATGCTCGAGGCCCGGGGCGCCTACCGCGTGCTGGGCTCGACCGCCGACGGCCATGAAGGCCTGGCGCTCGCGAAGCAGCTCAAGCCCGACATCCTCATCCTCGACATCCTCCTCCCCGGCATCAGCGGCCTGGAAGTCCTCCGCCAGCTACACGACACGCAGCCCGACCTCAAGGTGCTGATCTTCTCCGCGAAGTCCGAGAAGCAGATCGCCCGTGGCCTCCTCAAGGCCGGGGTGCGCGGCTACGTGCCGAAGAGCGCCCGCCTTTCCGAACTCCGCCAGGCGGTCGACGCGGTCGCCGCCGGCGACACCTGGTTCAGCGAAGCTTTCCAGAAGGCGATGGCCGATGCGCTCACCGCCCCGGAAAGCGACGTCGACGCCAAGGGCGCGACCCTCACCGAGCGTGAAAAGGAAATCGCGGTGCTGCTGGCCAAGAGCTACTCGAGCAAGGAAGTCGCGGTGAAACTCGATATCAGCGCCAAGACCGTCGAGAACCACCGCACGAACCTGATGCGCAAGCTCGGCGTCCACGACGTCGCCGGCGTCATCCGCTTCGTCGTCCGCCAAGGCCTCTACGACCCGACCGAAGGCTAAGCGGATCAATAATGATAGCGGGCCTGGAGGACGTAGATGACGCCCTTCTCGACCCGATAGACCAAACGGTGCTCCAGCGTGATCCGCCGCGACCACCAGCCTGAGAGGTCCCCTTTCAAGGGTTCGGGCTTACCGACGCCCTTGAACGGACTCTTGGCGATGTCGGCCAGCAGACGCTCGAGCCTTTCATAGGTACGCGGCTCCGCCTGCTGCCAGTAAGCCCGGTCCTCCAGGGCGCCCGACGACCAGCGGACCTCATCCACGGGAGGCCTTCTTGAACTTACCGGCCTTGAATTCGGACAGGCCCTTGCGCAGGCGGTCGGCGTTACGCGGCGAGGAAAGCAGGTGGAAGGTCTCGGCCATGGCCGCATACTCGGCGGCATCGACGAGCACGACGGAGGCGGCGCCGTTGCGGGTGATGGCCACGGGTTCGCGATCCGCGTTGGCCGCCTCCATGAGGCTGGCGAGCTGGTTGCGGGCGTCGGTGTAGGAGACGGTCTTCATGCATGCAGGATGCCTGATGTACAGAATTCTGTCAAGTGGGTCGCCGCACCTCGATGCGGATAAGGCTAAGTTCATGCCCCATCATAGCGTTTCGCCTCGGCACAAAGAAATGAGGTCGATGCATCAGGGCACCGTGAAGTCCGCTCCCCCGGCTTGCGTCACGGGGGCTTCCGCCTACCAGTGAAGACCTCCCTTCCATGACCACCTCCGCCCAGGCCTACGGTTCTGCCGCCCCCACCTCCCTGCTCGCCCCGATGCAGATCGCCCGGCGCGCCCCCGGTCCGACCGACGTCGCCATGGAAATCCTCTTCTGCGGTGTCTGCCACTCCGACGTCCATACCGCCCGCGGCGAATGGCCGGGCACGAACTACGCCTGCGTCCCGGGCCACGAGATCGTCGGTCGCGTCACCGCGGTCGGCGCCAAGGTCACGAAGGTCAAGGTCGGCGACATCGGCGCCACGGGCTGCATGGTCGACTCCTGCCGCACCTGCCCGAGCTGCCAGAGGGGCCTGGAGCAGTTCTGTCTGACGGGAGCCACCTTCACCTATAACAGCCCCGACAAGCACCTCGGCGGCCATACCTTCGGCGGCTACTCCTCCCATATCGTCGTCGATGAGGCCTTCACCCTCCGCGTCCCGCAGGGTCTGGACCTCGCCGCCACGGCCCCCCTGCTCTGCGCAGGCATCACGACGTATTCGCCCCTCCGCCATTGGAAGGTCGGCCCGGGCCAG
>CALPIW020000188.1 GCA_943323725.2 Polynucleobacter meluiroseus
CACCATGAAGGCCACGCGCTGAAGGACATGCACGTGCTCTACCGCGCGCACTACCAGTCGTTGGAACTCCAGATGGAACTCAACGCCATGGGCGTCCCGTTCGTCATCACCAGCGGCCACAAGTTCTTCGACCTCGCGCACGTGAAGGATATCCTCGCGCACCTGCGCTTCGTGCACAACCCGCTCGACCAGGTCGCCCTCTCCCGCCTCCTCTGCCTGCTGCCGAAGGTCGGCCCGGTCGCCGCCGAGAAGATCAGCAAGGCCGCCCGTGAGACCGATGACGTCCAAGGCCGCGGTCTGGTCCGCGCGCTCCGCGCCGACGCCGTGCTCAAGCGCGTGCCCGAATCCGCGAAGGACGACTTCAACGACCTGACCATCACGCTCGAGGACATGCTGGAAGGCCTCGAGGCCGCCAAGGCCAAGCCGGGTCCGGTCGCGCCCGCGCCTGACCTCTTCGTCGCGGCCTCCGACGCGAACTCGGTCAAAGTCGCCCGGACGCCCGCCGAGACGGTCCGCGTCTGCATCGAGGGCTGGTATGGCGGCTTCCTCAAGACGATCTTCCCGGATTGGAAAGACCGCGAACAGGACCTCCAAGGCCTCATCGGCTTCGCCTCGAAGTTCGAGGACGTCGGCGACCTCGTCGCCCAGGTGGCCCTGCTCAACGGCGAATCCTCGGACAAGAAGGCCGAGCCCGAGGAGGACATGCTCCGACTCACGACCATCCACCAGTCCAAGGGCCTCGAGTTCCCCATCGTCTTCCTCCTGGGCTGCGCCGACGGCCTCCTCCCCCTCACCCGCGCCATCGACGAGGGTGACGTCGAGGAGGAACGCCGCCTCTTCTACGTGGCCTGCACGCGGGCCGAGAACATGCTCTTCCTTTTCGCCCCCCGGTTCGCGGTCTCCGGCGAAGGCTACCGTCCGCTCGATCCCTGCCGTTTTCTGGAAGAAATGAGCCCGGATTGTTACGAATTGGCGGATTACGCCCATCGCCGGCTCTGAGCCGGCTATGACGGACGAACAGGGGTAGGTGCTTGCCTTTGCCTTGGGCGGGCATTTATGACTCAATTCAAACTTTTACACGCCATCGCCATGCCCAAGGTACTCGTCGCCGACAAGATCTCGCCCACCGGAGTCGCCCTCCTCAAAGCCCAGCCCGGGTATGAGGTCGTCGAAGCCTATGGCTCCACCCCGGAGCAGATCCTGAACCTGGTCGCCGACGTGGACGCCATCCTGGTCCGCTCCGAGACCCAGATCACCCGCGAAGTCCTCGCCGCCGCCCACCGCCTCGTCTGCGTCGGCCGCGCCGGCGTGGGCGTCGACAACATCGACGTCGACGCCGCCACCGAGCGCGGCGTGATCGTGATGAACACCCCTTCGGGCAACACCATCGCGACCGCCGAGCTCACCTTCACCCACCTCCTCTCCCTCGCCCGTCCGGTGCCGGAAGCCGTGCAGTCCATGCACGAAGGCAAGTGGGACCGTAAGACCCTCTCCGGCTCCGAGCTCTTTGGTAAGACCCTCGGCGTACTCGGCCTCGGCCGCATCGGCGCCGAAGTCTCCAAGCGCGCCCTCGCCTTCGGCATGAAGGTGCTCGCCTACGACCCGTACCTCACCGAAGCCCGCGCCAAGGCCCTCGGCGTGACCATCGCCACCCTCGACGAAGTCTTCGCCCTCTCCGACTACATCACCGTCCACATGCCCCTCATCGAGAAGGGTAAGCAGGGCGCGACCGAAGGCATGGTCGATGACGCCGCCTTCGCCAAGATGAAGAAGGGCGTGAAGATCGTGAACTGCGCCCGCGGCGGCATCGTCGACGAAGCCGCCCTCGCGGCCGCGCTCGCCTCCGGCAAGTGCGGCGGCTGCGGTTTCGACGTCTTCGTCGAAGAACCCCTCGCCAAGGATCACCCCCTCCGCGCCTTCCCCCGCGCCCACCTCTCCCCGCACCTCGGCGCCTCCACGGCCGAAGCCCAGGAGAACGTCGGCGTCGAAGTCGCCGAAGCCGCGATCACCGTCCTCGGCGGCGGCTCGCCTGCCAACGCGGTCAACCTGCCCTCCGTCGACTCGCAGACCCTCGCCGCGATCAAGCCCTTCCTGTCCCTCGCCCAGAAGCTCGGCTCCATCGCCCGCCAGCTGGCCGCCCCGGGTCGCATCGAGTCGCTCCGCCTGACGACTTTCGGCACCGGCTCCGACCAGGGCGCCAACGCCATCGCCCGCGCCATCCAGCGCGGCTACCTCCGCGGCATCGTCGAAGGCGTCACCGACGTCAACGCCCCCGGCAAGCTCAAGGCCCTCGGCGTCGAGGTCCAGACCGTCCGCTCCTCCGCCGAAGCCGACTACAAGGAACTCATCCTCGTCGAAGCCGTGCTCGCGGGCGGCAAGACCGTCTCCGTCGCCGGCACCGTCATCGGCAAGGCCCAGTCGCCCCGCATCGTCTCCATCAACGGCCGCACCCTCGAGTTCATCCCCGAAGGCATGCTGCTCCTCATCGAGAACCAGGACCAGCCCGGCATCATCGGCGCCCTCGGCACCCTGCTCGCCAAGGAACGCGTGAACATCGCCAACATGGCCCTCAGCCGCAGCGGCGGTTCCAACGCCCTCGCCGTCTACCAGCTCGACACCGCTCCCGGTGACGCCGCCATCGCGGAGATCCTCCGCAATCCGGCGATCGTCAGCGCCAAGCTGATCGAAGCCTAAGCGATGTCCGAGACCACGGGAATCTTCGTCTTCGCCCTGCTCGGCTACCTCATCGGTTCCGTCAATTTCGCCGTACTCGTGGCGAAGAAGCATGGCGTCGACATCCTGAAGGAAGGCTCCGGCAATCCCGGTGCCACCAACGTCAAGCGCGTGCTCGGCAAGGGCCCGGGCAACCTGGTCTTCGCCCTCGATGCCCTGAAGGGTTTCGTCGGCGCCGGCCTGCCGACGCTGGTCGGCTATGTCATCGCCACCCAAGGCATCGACTTCATCATCCAAGGCGACGCATTCATCCACGGTGTCGCCGGCTTCGTCGGTACGCTGCTCGGCCATTGCTTCTCCTGCTTCCTGAAGTTCAAGGGCGGCAAGGGCGTGGCTTCCACCATCGGCGGCCTCCTGGTCCTCCTCCCCATCCCGATTCTTATCGGTGCGGCCATCTGGGGACTCGTGTTCACGCTCTCCCGCTACGTCTCCCTGGCCTCGATCGCCTTGGGCGTCTCCCTGCCCTTGAGCTGCTTCTTCCTGAAGCACGGACAATCCCAGTTCTGGTTCGCGGCGGCCATCGCCGCCTTCAACGTCTGGACGCACCGCTCCAACATCGGACGCCTGCTCGCCGGCACCGAGAGCCGCTTCGCCAAAAAAGCCTGACCTTTTCGCAATGACCGCCCCTCGCACCATCGGCATCGGCATCCTCGGCTTCGGCACCGTCGGCCAAGGCGTCTGGAAGCACCTGCATGAGAAGCAGGCCGACCTCGAATCGCGCCTCGGCGTGAAGCTCGACCTCCGCAAGGCCTCCGTCCGCGACCTGAAGAAGAAGCGCGCGGTCAAGATCCCGGCCTCGAAGCTGACCACCAACGTCAACGAGATCATCGACGACCCGAAGGTCCACGTGGTCTGCGAACTCATCGGCGGCACCACCAAGGCCCGCGAGCTCACCCTCCGCGCCCTGCGCCTCGGCAAGGTCGTCGTCTCCGCCAACAAGGCGCTGCTCTGCGAGCATGGACCGGAGATCATGCAGGCGGTCCGCCAGCACGGCGGCCAGTTCCTCTTCGAAGCCAGCGTCGCCGGCGGCATCCCGATCATCAAGGCCATCCGCGAAGGCCTCGTCGCCAACCGCTTCGAGCTGATCGTCGGCATCCTCAACGGCACCTGCAACCACATCCTCACCCGCATGGGCGAGGATGGCCTCTCGTTCGCCGACGCGCTCAAGGAAGCCCAGGAACTCGGTTACGCCGAAGCCGACCCGACGCTCGACGTCGACGGCATCGATGCCTTCCACAAGGCCTCGATCCTCGCCTGGCTCGCGCACGGCAAGTGGGCGCCCTCGTCCCGCACGCTCGTCGAAGGCATCCGCAAGATCGGCCCCGCCGACATCGACTTCGCCCGCCGCTTC
>CALPIW020000189.1 GCA_943323725.2 Polynucleobacter meluiroseus
AAGCTCTGCGGCGTCGCCACTCCGCCGGGCTCCAACGGACGCGAGTTCGCCGCCGTGCTCAAGGATCCGAGCCAGCCCGCCCGCCCGTTCCTGATGTTCGGTTACAAGAGCATCCAGAAGGCGCTCAATGACGGACGCTGGAAGCTCATCCGCTACCCGCATGTCGACCGCACCCAGCTCTTCGACCTGCAGGCCGACCCTTACGAGACCAAGGACCTGTCGGCCCTTCCGGAGCATGCTGAACGCATCAAGGCCATGCTGGCGAAGCTCGCCGCCGAGATGAAAGCCGACGGCGACAACGACCCGCTGACCGCCGCGAAGATCCTGCCTGCCGACTGGAAAGCCCCGAGCAAAGTGCCCAAGCCCGGTCAGAAGGGATACTAGACGAGGGCCGGAGGGCTCGAGTGCACGAGGACGCGATGGCGATCACGTCCCTGCCCAAGGCAGCATGTCTCCATGGCTGCTCCCAACCGCCTAAACCTATTACGCGGGCAGAAGGTAGGACTTGCGCCCGAACTTCTTGGCCAGCCATTCCTTGAGCTCCTGGAAGTCCTTGGGCGGCTCGACGCTGATCGTCAGCGGCTTGCCGGTCTGCGGGTGCGTCAGGGTGAGCTTGTGGGCGTGGAGCATCACGCGGGGCATCGGCCAGCCGGTGTAGCTCGGGACGTCGAACTTGCCGTAGGTACGGTCGCCGAGGATCGAGTGCGTGATGTGCGCGAGGTGGACGCGGATCTGGTGCGTGCGGCCGGTGTGCGGGAAGGCGCGGACGAGCGCGGCTTCGACGCCGTATTTTTCTTCGACGCGCCAGTCGGTGATGGCTTCGCGGCCGTCTTCGCGGACGGCCATGCGCACGCGGACGGTGCGGTGGCGGTCGATGTTGGCGTTGATGACGCCGGAGAGCAGGCGCGGGGCCTTGTCGACGAGCGCGAGGTATTCCTTCTTGGCGGTGCGTTCGGCGAACTGCGCGACGAGCGCGTGGTAGGCCTTGTCGGTCTTCGCGAGCACGATGACGCCGGAGGTCTCACGGTCGAGACGGTGCACGACGCCGGGGCGGGGCGCGCCGCCGGCCGGGGCGAGTTTGCCCTTGGTGTAATGGAGCAGGCCGTGGACGATCGAGACTTCGTCCGAACCCTGGACGGGGTGCGTGAGGAGACCGGCGGGCTTGTTGACGGCGATGATGTGCGCGTCTTCGAAGAGGACCTCGAGGGCCATCTTCACCGGGCGGGCGGTCGGCTCGCCGGGGGAGGGCAGGGCGACTTCGATGGCGTCGCCGGGATTGAGCAGCGTGCGGCAATCGGCCGTCTGGCCGTTGACCTTCACCATGCCGAGGTCGAGGGCCTTCTGCACGCGGGAGCGGCTGACGCCGTCGAGCAGCGTGGCGATGATCTTGTCGGCGCGGGCCGGTTCGAACTCGTCCGGGATGCGGGTCTTGAAGATCTCATCCGGGCGGGCCTCCTCGACGGGGGCCTTGGCCGGACGGGCCGCGTAGGGCACGTGCGGGGCGGGCTTGGCCTTGCGCTTGAGCGCCTTGGCCGTGCGGGCCTGCGGACGGGATCCGAGGCGCTTGGGCTGAGCCTTCTTCGGCTTTTTTTGGTTGGCCATGTTATTTGGCCTTACCGAGGAGGTATGCGGGATTCAATTTCTGGAGGGGCTTGGGAAGGAAGAGGCCGTCTTTGCGGATCACCTGGCCGTCGAAACGGATCTCACCGCCGCCGTATTCGGGGCGCTGGATGCAGACCATGTCCCAGTGGATGGACGAATGGTTGCCGTTGTCGGTGGTCTCGTAGCACTTGCCGGGCGTGAAGTGGAAGGAGCCCGCGATCTTCTCGTCGAACAGGATGTCCTGCATCGGGTTGAGGATGTGCGGATTGAAGGCGATCGCGAACTCGCCGATGAAGCGGGCGCCGCCGTCGGTATCGAGGATCTCGTTCAGGCGCTGGGTGTTGTTCGAGGTGGCCTCGACGATCTTGCCCTTGCGGAAGACGAGGCGGATGTTCTCGAACGAGACGCCCTGGTAGATGGTCGCGCAGTTATACTGCAGCACGCCGTTGACGGAGTCCTTGATCGGCGCGGTGAAGACCTCGCCGTCGGGGATGTTGTATTCGCCGCCGCAGGGGATGGCGTTCATGCCCTTGATGTTGAACTTCAGGTCGGTGCCCTGGCCGACGATGTGGACCTCATCGGTCTTCATCATGGCCTGTTTGAGGGCTTCCATGCCCGGGATCATGCGGGAGTAGTCGAGCGTGCAGACGCGGAAGTAGAAGTCGGCGAAGGCCTCGGTGCTCATCTTGGCCTGCTGGGCCATGGACGACGTCGGCCAGCGGAGGACGACCCACTTGGTCTTGTTGACGCGGTGGTCGAGGACGGGGCGCATCATTTCGCCGTTGAGCTTGGCCTGGGCGGCCGGGATGTCGCTGCCTTCGAAGATGTTGTCGGAACCGCGCACGGCGATGTAGGCCTGCATCTTCTTCATGCGGGCGAGCTCGTGGTCGGCGGCCAGCTTGAACTGTTCCTTGGTGCCGCCCTTGACCATCTCGCGGCCGACGCGGGCTTTGTGGAGGTTGACCATCGGGGTGGCGCCGCGTTCGCGGGCGGCCCGGATCAGGGCGATGACGAAGTCCTCGGGGACGTCGTGGGCGTCGATGAGCACGTTCTCCCCCTTCTTGAGACGGGTCGAGAAACCGCAGAGCACGTCGGCGAGCTTTCCGTAGCGAGGATCCATGATGCGGGTAAGTTGCGACCCCCTCGGGCCCTTTCCAAGCGTGAAAGGAGCGCTTGCGATGCCGCGGGCTCCTCGCACGGTGTCCGCATGTCCGATCCTACGCCCTCAGCGCGCGCCCTGGCCTTGGCGGAAGAGGCGTCGTTCGACTTCGCGATCGGCGACGAAGCCGGCGCCCTCGCGAAGCTGGCGGCGGCGGTCGCGGCCGATCCGGCCTGCTTCGAAGCTTGGCTGGCCAAAGCCGAAGTCCACTTCGCCGCCGGCCAATACGACGAAGCCCTCGCCGCCGGCGAGCAGGCCCTCGCGCTGCGCCCGAAGGACATCCACATCCACACCTCGATGTCCCGCATCTGGATGGAGCGGGGCGATAAGACCAAGGCCGAGCATCACGGCGCCCAGGCCCGCATCCTCGGTTGGGGCGACCAGCTCAAGGAACCGGAAGGTAAGCAACCGGGAGAACTGTAATCGAGGGCCCGAGGACTGGAGGACAAGAGGGCCGGAGGGCTGGCAGCGAGGACACGAGGGCTCGAGGGTACGAGGACATAAGAACAGGAGGGCTGGAGGGTAGGAGGGTTTGAGGATAGGAGGCTGGGGTGTTGGTTTCAGGGGGTGAGCCTCAGAGGCAGGCTGTCGACTGGAGACCTTGTCTGCGCAGCTTTTCCTGATGAGTTCAGGCGAAGATCAGGGCCGCTTGCCGCAGGTGTCGACCTTTCGGGACTTGTTGGCTTGGCAGGCCGCGAAGCAGCTGGCGCTGGAGGTGTTGAGGCTCTGCGAAATGCCTGGAATGCGCCGATATTATGGCCTTTGCGACCAACTGCGCCGGGCGGCGATTTCGGTGCCTTCGAACATCGCCGAAGGGAATGAGCGTGGTACTAATCTGGATGCCCTGCGCTTCTTGCAGGTCGCCCGTGGTTCCTTGGCTGAGTTGGAGACTCAGCTCGAACTGTCGCGTGATTTCGGATCTCTGCCTGCCGCCGATTATGATCGGGTATCGCCTCAGGTCGTGAGGGTGGGGCGACTCTTGGGCGGTCTCATCAAGGCCCGCCAAGCCAGGCAAACGAAGTAACCTTTCAACCAATCCTCTAGTCCTCGTGCCCTCGTGACCACGAGTCCTCGAGTCCTCGGTATTGCCCCTCGTGTCCTCCGGCCCTCGTGCCCTCGAGCCCTCGAACCCACCCCTGTCTCACCCGTGTGACACCCTGACCCGAGCAAAAGGGGGAACAATGACCCGTTTACGGGGTCGGGATGGGGTCGGACCCTAGAAAAACCCCTAAATCGTTTGCTAAACCTCGGCGAAACGGCTTTGGCATCTGTTCTGCAAATTACCCGACGTCCCCACGTACC
>CALPIW020000190.1 GCA_943323725.2 Polynucleobacter meluiroseus
CGCGAACTCGGCCGCCGCTACCTCGTCGCTCCGGGCACGAGCGCGTGGCAGAGCTTCACCGGCCGACTCGACAACGCGCTGACCAATCAGGCCGAAGCCGTCGGCGCGGCCGTGCGCCACGAAGCACGGGGCATCCTGCTCACCACTTGGGGCGACAACGGTCATCATCAGCCGTGGCCGACCGCCTGGCTACCCATGGCGGCGGGCCTCGCGCAGGCCTGGGGTTTCGCCGCGAACGCCAAGACCGACTTCGCCGCGGGCTGCGCGATCCTCGGCGGACTCAGCGACGCCGACGGACAGGCCGTCGCGGCGGCGCTGCATCAGCTCGGCACGCTCGACGGCCAGATCGCCAAGGCGAACCGCAATAAGAGCCTCACGTGGGATTTCCTCACCGCCAAGCCCGACGCCCTCGCGAAGTTCACCGACGGCGTCACGTCGGCGGAGATCGCCGCCTCGCAGGCGCACCTCGCCGCCGCCGAGGCGCTCGTGGCCAAGATCGCCGACGCGACCATCCGCGCGGAACTCTCGCTCGGCGCGCGCCTCGCCGGCGCCGGCCTCCGCCGCGCGCTCGGCCAGCCCGTCTCCGCTGAAGAACAGGCCAAGTTTAAGCAGGACTATGAAACCGTCTGGCTCCGGCGCTCGCGCCCCGGTGGGTTAAGCGAGAGCGTGGCGGGGTTGTTCGGGTAGGGCGTGCCTTGAGGTAGGGACGCGATGACATCGCGTCCGCCCAGGGTCCGAACGGATGCGATGTCATCGCATCCCTACCTCTCATATTTACCCTAAACCAATCCAGTTGCCTCCTCACGGCGACGCAGGCATCGTGAGCCTACCCCGCCCCCGTGGATAAATCGCGCCTGCTCTTCCCTCTCCTCTTCGTCGGCCTCGCCGCGGCGCACGCCCAGAACCTGCCGCCGCTGATCGTGCCCAAGCCGCCGGTCGTCAATGTCGCGCCCGACGCCCTCTTCGCCGGCGTCATCCCGAAACTGGAGCTGACCATCTCCCAGGAGAACATCGACAAGCTCGCCAAGAACCCGCGGGACTACGTCACGCTGACCATCACCGAGCCCGGCGGCGTCACCCTCGAGAAGTGCTCCCTCAAGCTCAAGGGCTCCGCCGGCAGCTTCCGGCAGATCACCGAAGACCGCCCTGGTTTCTCGCTCCGCACCGCGAAGTCCAAGAAAGGCCAGGAGTACCGCGGGCTCTCCAAGTTCCAGCTCAACAACTGCGCGCAGGACGGGTCGATGCTGCTCGAGATGGTCGCCGGCGAGATGGCCCGCCGCGCCGGCGTGCCGGCCTCGCGCTGCACCCACGCCTACGTCGTCCTCAACGGCAAGCGGCTCGGGACCTACGTGCTCAAGGAAGGCTTCAACACCGAATTCCTGTCCTATTTCTTCAAGGACACCAAGGGCCACCTTTACGACGGCGCCTTCTGCAACGAGATCGACGGGCCGATCGAGGTCGACCAAGGCGACCCGGACGAGAAGGTCCGCCTGACGGAGCTGATCGGCGCCACGAAGGAAAGCGTGCCGGGGCTGCGCCTCCAACGGATGGAACGCATCCTGGACGTCGACGCGTACTTCCGGCACCTCGCCCTCGAGCAGATCCTCTGCCATTGGGACGGCTATTCCTTCAACCGTAACAACTACCGGTTCTACGAGGACCCGTCGTCCGGCAAGTTCCACTTCATGCTCCATGGCATGGACCAGGTCTTCGGCGACGACCGCTGGTACGTGTTCCGTCAGCCCGGCGCGCTGGTGTCCAACGCCCTGCTCGGCGATCGCGCGATGCGCGAACGCTACCGGACGCAGTTCTTCGCCGTGTACGAGAAGAACTTCCGGACCTACGACTGGCCGAAGCGGATCCTGGAACTGGCCGCCAATGCCAAAGCCAAGCTCACCCGCTTCGACCCCGAAGAGGCGAAGCGCTTCGAGCAGCGGGGCAAGGATGCCGCCAGCCGGGTGAAAAGCCGCCTCGACGCGGTGCGCACGCAGTTGGAGGACGCGGTGCAGCTGCGCTCGCTGGGCGGCAAGGCCAACCTCGGCAAGTACGCCTGGGAGCGGAACGCCGATGAGAAAGAGGCGGACGAACAGGACGTGGACGGACGTAACTGCCTCCACGTGAAGGCCGGCCCGAAAAAAGGCGGCGACTTCCGCCTGCCGTTCGCGACCGGCCCCGGACGCTATCGCCTGACCGGCATGGTCAAGACCACGGGCGTCGCCGCGGGCAAGGATGAACAAGACAAGGGCCTGCGTCTGCGCATCTCCGGGCTCAACGGCGTGCCCGCCCTCGCCGGCACGAACAGCTGGCGCTCGGTCTCCGTCGAATTCTCCGTCACCGACACCGACCCGGTGCTCGTGCTCGAGATGCGCGCCGAAGCAGGCCATGCCTGGTTCGACCGCAATTCGCTGACCCTCACGCGCATCAACTGACATGGAAATCGCCGCGCGGTTCGAGCATAAGTTCCTCATCGACGACGCGCGTCGGGCCGAACTGCTCGCGCGGTTCGCCGACCGGCTGCGCCCCGACACCGCCGGCAGCACCGACGGGCGCTATCCGGTGGTCAGCCTCTATTGCGACACGCCCGACCGCCGTTGCCACTGGGAGGCCTGGCGCGGCGTCCCCTCGCGTCGGAAACTCCGCGTGCGCATCTACGGCACCCGCGACGGGATCATCCCGGCGGCGACGTTCGTCGAAGTGAAACATCGGGACGGGCGCGCCGGCGCCAAGCGTCGCGTCCGCCTGCCGCTCGCCGACGCCTGCGCGCTCGTCGGTGGCGCGGACGTGACGAGCCCGGACCCGGCCGACGAACGCATCCTCGCCGAGATCCGCCGAATGGTCGCGGAGGACGGCTACGCGCCGGCCTGCGTGATCCGCTACGACCGATGCGCCTACCGCTTCTGCGACGCGCACGGGACCGAACAGCTCCGCGTGACCTTCGACCAAGGCATCGTCGCCCGCTTCGACCGGCTCAGGCCCGTCGTCGACGACGAAGGCGGCGACCTCCGGGTCGTCCCCCGTGACGCGGCCATCATGGAGGTCAAAGGCTCGACTTCGGTCCCGTATGAACTGGCCGCTTACCTAGGCGCGGCCGGACTCCACCCTCGACCCTTCAGCAAATATTCCGCAAGTATCGGCCTGCTGGCCGAGACCCCGGCCCGCCTTTCTTGAAATGACCCTGCCCCTCCCCGCCTGCTTCGCCGCGACGACCGCGCCCGAACCCGACCTGTTCACGCAGCTCCTGTCCGCGCCGCCCGCGACGCCGCCCGCGGCGACCGAGATCCTGTTCGCGATCGTCCTCAGCTTCCTGCTCAACGCGCTCGTCGCCTGGACGTATAAGCGCACCTACCGCGGCACGCGCTATTCGCAGGACTACGTCCACACCCTGCTCATCCTCGGCACCGTCGTCACCCTCGTGATCCTCGTCGTGATGGGCAACCTCGCGACCGCCTTCGGCATGTTCGCCGCGTTCTCGATCATTCGCTTCCGTCGCAACGTCGGCCAGTCGCGCGACATCGGCTTCATCTTCCTCGCCATGGCGACCGGACTCGCCGTGGGCGCGCGCCAGTACCTGCTGGCCGGCGTCACCGTCCCGCTCGTGTGTGCCTTCGTGTTCCTGCTCTCCCGCGCCAACCTCTTCTCCTCCTTCAAGGGTTCGCACCTCCTGCGCGTCCGCGTGGGCACCGACGTCGACGCCGACCAGGCCTTCGCCGCCGTCTTCACGCGCCATCTCGCGCACCATGCGCTCAAGTCCGTCGAGACCGTGCAGGCCGGGCTCATGACCGAGCTCACCTATGAAGTGACGCTCAAGGACGCCGGCGCCGTCGGCGAATTCGTCCGCACGCTGCAAGCCGCCAACGGCAACAACCGCGTCGTCCTGAACTGCGTCAGCGAACAGTCGGTCGTCGAGGCGGAGTGAGGGCGGGCGGAGCCCGAGAGTATGGAGTATCGAGTATGGAGTATCGGGGGAGTGTTGCCTGGGTAGGGCTGACCGGCCCGGTCAGCCTTGTCTCGAGGTAGGGGCGCGATTCATCGCGTCCGCCCC
>CALPIW020000191.1 GCA_943323725.2 Polynucleobacter meluiroseus
CCGCGTCAGGACGCGCGCGACGTGCTCGTGCGCCGCACCGACATCGCCAGCCCCAAGCTGATCGCCACCGGCAGCCCGCGCCGTCGCGCGCAGGGCGCCCTCGCCTTCCCGCAGGCGCAGTGGACCGAACTGCGCGGCAACGTCGACACACGCCTGAAGAAACTCGCCAACGGCGACGCCGACGCGTCTTACCTCGCCGCCTCCGGACTCAACCGTCTCGGCATTAAGGAGTGGCCCGGCCTGAGCCTCGAACCCGTCGCGCTGACCGACATGGTACCCGCCGCCGGCCAAGGCGCCGTCGCCATCCAGTCCCGCTCCGCCGAAGTCGCGCACTATGTCGCCGCCGGCTGCGCCGCCACGACCTACTCCGTGACCGTCGAGCGGCTGTTCCTCGCCAAGCTCGGCGAGGGTTGCCACACCGCGTTCGCCTGCCACCACGCCGCGGGCCGCGTGCATCTCTTCCGCGCCGACTTCGGTCGCCGCGACTTCGCTTTCCCCGTCACCGACCTCGCCGCGGCCTCCGCCCTGGCCGATGACATCCTCCGCCAGACCCTGCCCCGCTGAACATGAGCAAACTCCCCCTGCGCGACCGCTTGGTCGTCCTCACCCGCCCGGAAGGACGCGGCGCCGACTGGAAGGACGCCCTCGTCGGGGCCGGCGCGGCCGTCTCCGAACTCCCGCTGCTCGAGATCAAGTTCGAGCCCGATGACACCGTCCTCAGCGAAGTCCTCGACGCCATGGGCGAATACGACTGGGTCGTCTTCACCAGCGCCAACGGCGTGCGCGGTTTCTTCGACCGCTTCTTCGAGCGCTTCACCGACATCCGTTCCGTCGGCGGCGTGCGCTTCGCCTGCCTCGGCCCCGCGACGGAGAAAGCCCTGCGCCAGTACCACCTCGATTCCGACCTCACCGCCACGCAGAACGACGCCCTTTCGCTGGGGCGCGAGCTGATGTCCAAGCACGACGTCGAGAACCAGAAGCTCCTCGTCGTCACCGGCAACCTCAACACTCCCGAGCTGCCGCGCCTGCTCGCCGACGGCGCGATGGCGATCGTCGACGTGATCAAGGTCTACGCGACCGAAGAGAAGTCCGTCGCCGAATCCCCTGAGGCCGCCGAATTCCGCCGCCGCGGCGCCGACATCATCGTCTTCGCCAGCCCTTCGGCCGTGGAATCTTTCCTGCACCAGGCCGCCTCGCTACGCCCTGACGCCGGCGCGCGCCAGCCCAAGGCCGTCGCCATCGGGGCCACGACCGCCGATGCGCTCCGCAAGGCCGGCATCCCGCTGGCTGGCACCGCCGCGGCGCCGACCGCCGTCGCTATTCGCAACGCGGTGATCGAAGCCCTCGCATGATCGGCAAGGCGCGCATCAAGGTCTGCGGAATCACCCGCGCCGCCGACGCCGCCACGGCCCTTGCCCAAGGCGCCGACTTCCTCGGCGTGAACTGCTGGCCGGGTTCACCCCGCTGCGTGCCCGCCACCGCGCGCGCCAACTTGCTCCGCGAGATCCCGGCGGCGAAGCGCGTCGCCGTGACGGTCAATCCGTCCGTCGCCGAAGCGACCGCCTTGCTGGCCGAAGGCTTCGCCATCGTGCAGGCCCATTTCGATCCGACCAAACCGGAGTGCGACCCCAAGGCCCTCTCCGCGGCCGTGGGTCCTGCCCGCCTCTGGCTCGCACCCAAACTCGCCGACGGCGCCGAATGGCCCGCTGACCTGATTCCTTTGGCCGTCGGGTTCGTTCACGACGCCCATGCCAAGGATGCCTTCGGGGGCACCGGCAAGACCTCCGACTGGAGCCGCTACGCGCAATTGCGTAAGCGCTATCCGGACTCCCAGTGGCTGCTGGCCGGCGGACTGGGCCCCGACAACATCGTGGCCGCGGCGGCCTCCGGGGCGGACTTTTTCGACCTGAATAGCGGCATCGAGCTGGCGCCAGGCCTGAAATCTGCCGAAAAACTGTCGGCCGTCGCCGAAGCCCTGCTCAAAAATACTCAATCGTAAGTCCTACCCCCTCCTGCCGGGACTTGGCACGGGGGGTGCATAAGTGGACTTGCTCAACCGAACGCCTAACCCAACCTAACACACCACCATGAAGCTCGTCGTCGCCATCATCAAACCGTTCAAACTTGAAGAAGTTAAGGACGCCCTCGCCGAGATCGGCATCGAGGGAATGACCGTAACCGAAGTCAAGGGCTTCGGTCGCCAGAAGGGTCACACCGAAATCTACCGCGGCTCGGAATACACCGTCGATTTCCTCCCCAAGGTGAAGATCGAAGCCGCCGTGGCTGACGAGCAGGTCGAGAAGGCCATCGCCACCATCTCCAAGGCCGCCCAGACCGGCAAGATCGGTGACGGCAAGATCTTCGTCCTCGGCCTGACCGACGTGATCCGCATCCGCACCGGCGAGCGCGGTCCGGCGGCCATCTGAGCCTCGGTCACACTCAAGCAAAAGGGCGTCCTGCGGGACGCCCTTTTTGTTGGCTTATTTCGCCGCCTTGGCCGCGGCGCGCTTGGCGAGCATGCCGGGCGAATTCCACTTGATCACGTGATACGTGGCCGGGACATCGCCGGCGTTGCGGATCGCATGGTCGATGTTCGCGGCCTGGAAGATGACCGAGCCCGGGCCCAGTTTCACCCAGTCGCCCGCGACGAGCGACTCGACGGTACCCTCCTTGACGATGAGCAGCTCCTCGTCGGCATGCTGGTGGGGCGGGTGCGCCGCCTGCCCCGGGTTCAAGGTCGTAATGTGGTATTCGAGTTCGTCGAGGGTCGCGGTCGGCGCCTGGCAGACCTTGCGATAGGCCCCGACCTTCGTCGGCTTGACCACCAACTTCTCCCAATCGAAGGCCATCGAGCCCATGATGGGTTTGGCGGCGGGCACGTCGGCGGCGAGCGGGGTGTGGCCGATGAAGCCGGTGAGGCCGAGGCAGACGGCAGCGGTCAGGGCGGCGACGACGAGGTCGCGACGGTTCGGGGTAGGCATAGGACTTTCATAGGAAACCCGCCGCCGGGAGTAAAGAGCCCATCCAGACGCCTTGCCCTCGGGCCGACCACAGGCCTAATCTCCGGCATGCTTCGCCCCGCGCTCCGATGGACAGCCGCCCTGCTCGGCCTGGCGTCCCTGCTGGTCGGTTGCGGTGACGGCCGGACCACCGCCGAGAAGAAAGCCGCGGAGGGCTACCTGATCGTCAACAACATGGCTGAACCCTCCGGACTCGACCCGCAGACGGTCACCGGACTCAGCGAGAGCCACATCATCGGCGCCCTCTTCGAAGGCCTGGTCAATTACGATCCCCAGGACCTGCACCCGGTCCCCGGCATCGCCGAGAGCTGGACGATGTCGGCCGACGGCAAGACCTGGACCTTCCGTCTGCGCCAAGCGGCCAAGTGGTCCAACGGCGACCCGATCACCGCGGCGGATTTCCTCTTCAGTTACGAACGCATGCTGCGGCCGAGCTTCGGAGCCGAATACGCTTCGATGCTGCACGGCATCCGTGGCGCCAAGGATTTCGCCGCCGGCAAGACGAAGGACTTCCGGACCGTCGGCGTGCGTGCGACCGACGCGCATACCCTGATCATCGAACTCGAGCACCCCATCCCGTATTTCCTCCAGCTCCTCTGCCATCACAGCTGGATCCCCGTGCACCCGCCGACGATCCTCAAATTCGGCGACATCGACGCCTTGAACACCCCGTGGACGCGGCCCGGCTCGATGGTCAGCAGCGGCGCGTTCACGCTCGAGAGCTGGGAAGTCGCCCGCCGCGTGGTCGT
Organism: Polynucleobacter meluiroseus; assembly: GCA_943323725.2. GTDB lineage: Bacteria > Verrucomicrobiota > Verrucomicrobiia > Opitutales > UBA953 > UBA953. Next base: position 3,770 of record CALPIW020000191.1, read on the forward strand.
ACGCAAGAACCCGCTCTACTGGAATGCGCAGGAAGTCTCGCTCAATGCCGTGGAGTTCCGCGCCATCGCCGACCTCTTCGCCGAAGAACGCGCCTTCCGCGGCGGCGACCTGCACATCACCGGGGCGGTGCCGCCCTACAAGGTGGCCAAGCTCCGCGCGGACAAGGCTCCGCAGCTGCGTATCGACCCCTTCCTCGCGACCGCCTTCGTCTGGGTCAACTGTGACATCCAAGGC
>CALPIW020000192.1 GCA_943323725.2 Polynucleobacter meluiroseus
CGATGCGGTCGCCGAGCGGGCGCTTCGCCTCGGCCTTCGCCATCTCGGCGTACGAAGCGTACACGCGGGCGGGGTCGAGGCAGAGGTCCTGGCCGGAGAGGCGGGACTTTTCGGGATCCGAGGAGAACGCGCCGGCGACGAGGTCGATCTTGCCGTCGAGGGCTGCGGCCATGCGATGGACGCCGCCGATGAAGGCGCCGCGGCCGCCGCCGACCATGCCCATGCGGAGTTTGCGATTAAGGGATGCCATAGGTGTGTGAATCAGAGGGAGACGGGCTTGCCGGTCTTCGCCGAGGCGTAGATGGCGTCGATGACCTGCATGAGGCGGTAGGCCTGCTCAGGCGTGTTCAGCGGCTTCGCGCGGCCTTCGATGGCCTCGATGAAGTTCGCGGCGGAGGCGATGCGGCCCATGTCCTCGCACGCGGGCGTGACGATGGAGCGGTTCACGCTGTTGCCGTTTTCCTGGACGTAGAGTTCGCAGGTGTCGATCGCGGTGTTGTCGAGGCCGTCGATGCCGAAGAGGCGCTCGACCTTGCCGCCGGCCTTGGTGCCCTGGAACACGACGGAGACTTCCTCGCGCTTGATCATCTCGGCCCAGGAGACCTGCAGGGTCAGCACCTGGCCGGTCTTGAAGGTCACGAAGCCGTGCGCGGCGTTCTCGACGTCGGTGACGCCGCCGACGCGGTCCGGGATGCCCCACGGGCCCTTGAAGGACTTGACTTCGATGAAGTCATTGAAGGTCTGGCCGAGGACGTGCGCCGGCTCGGGGTAACCCATGAAATACATCGCGAGGTCGACCATATGCAGCAGGTCGATGAGCGGGCCGCCGCCGGAGAGTTCCTTGGTGGTGAACCAACCGCCGAAGCCCGGGATGCCGGTGCGGCGGATCCACTTCGCCTGGGCGGAGTTGACCTTACCGACCTGACCCTGCTCGACATACTTCATCATCGCCTGCGACTCCGGGCGGGCGCGGTTGTTGAAGTTGAACATCACGTGCTTACCGGACTTCTTGGCAGCGGCGATGATCTCGAGGACTTCCGGGGCGCTGAGCGCCGGGGGCTTCTCGCAGAACACGTGCTTGCCGGCTTCGAGGCACTTGATGGCGAGCGAGGCGTGGAACTTGTTCGGGACGATGACGCTGACGGCGTCGAGCTCCTTGTGGGCCGCGAGCATGGCGTCCACGGACTCATAGGCGTGCGGGATGCCCCACTTCGTGGCGGCCTTCTGGGCGGCGCCCGGCGCGGGATCCGCGACGGCGATGATTTCCGCGCCCGCCTGCTTGAAGCCGGCCGCGTGGTACTGGAGCATGCCCCCTGCTCCGATGACGCCTACTTTGGTTGCCATAAGTGTGTTTGTTTAAGCGGTGATCACTTGCCCTGGGCGGACTTGTCGAAGGCGGCGTCGAACGCGACCTTGTTGGTCGGGAAGGCGAGCTTCTTGACGTAAGCGGCGGATTCGGCGGCGCCGAAGAAGCGGTCCATGCGGCCGTCTTCCCACTCGACGGAGAGCGGGCCGGCGTAGCCGACGTCGTTGAGGGCGACGATGACGTCCTCGAACTTGATGTCGCCGCGGCCGACGGAGCGGAAATCCCAGGCGCGACGAGGGTCGCAGAAATCGGTGTGGCCGCCGAACACGCCGACGGAGCCGTCGCCGTGGCCCCACCAGACGTCCTTCATGTGGGCGTGGTGGATCTGCTTACCGAAGGTGCGGATGAACTTCACGTAGTCGACGCCCTGGTAGCCGAGGGGGCTGGGTTCGTAGTTGAAGCCGAAACGCTTGTGGTTGCCGACGGCGTCGAGCGCTCGCTGGGCGGAGGCGATGTCGAAGGCGATCTCCGTCGGGTGCACTTCGAGGCCGAAATAGACGTCGTGCTTCTCGAAGGCCTCGAGGATGGGCTTCCAGCGCTTGGCGAAATCATCGTAACCCTTCTGGAGGTAGGCCTGATTGGTGGGCGGGAAGGCGTAGATCGCGTGCCAGATGGAGGAGCCGGTGAAGCCGTTCACGACGGTCTTGCCGGAGCCCTTCGGCTTGTCGGCCATGTACGCCTTACCGGCGTCGAAGAACTTGCGGGCGGCCTGGGCGGTCAGCGCCATCTCGGCGCACGCGCGCTGGCGGACGCCTTCCGGATTGCCGTCGCCCCAGACGTGGGCCGGCAGGATACACTGGTGGCGTTCGTCGATGTTATCGCAGGTGGCCTGGCCCACGAGGTGGGAGGAGATGGCCCAGCAGCCGAGGTCGTGCTTCTTCAGGAGTTCCCAGACGGACTCGACGTAACCCGACTCATTGACGGCGCGGACGACGTCGAAGTGGTCGCCCCAGCAGGCGAGTTCGACGCCTTCGTAGCCCATGGCTTTGACCTTAGGCAGGAGGTCGGCGATCTTGAGGTCGGCCCACTGGCCGGTGAAGAGGGTAACAGGACGCTGTGACATGGTGATTGGGGGTGAGCCCCCAATGTCAGCCCATCAGCCCACAGGGTTCAAGTGGGCAATGCTCACAGGCCAGAATTTATGCCTTTCGCGACAGCGATTGGCCCAGTTCGGCCTCCAGCTTGTCGTAGGCCGCCCGGAGGGCCGGGTTCGGCTGGACGACGCCCGGGGCCGGGGCGCAGAAAACGGGCTCCAGGTCGGCCATCTTGGCCCCGCAAGCACCCTCGGCGGCGCGGAGCGCGGCACCCAAGGCGGCGGAATCGGAGACGGCCAGACGGAGGACCGGAGCGCCGAAGACATCGGCGAAGATCTTGGCGACGGAAGGGTTCTCGGACGCACCACCGGTGAGGAGCAGCTGCGTGGTCGGCGTGCCGACCCAGCGGCTATGATAGCGGAGGCTGAGCGCCTGGCCTTCGACGGCGGCGCGAGGCAAGGTGGCCTGGGTGGCGGCGGCGCCGAGGGCGATGCGTCCGGCCGGACGACGCGGCGTGATCTCGGGCTCTTCCATCGGAAGCACGGCGGAGACGGCGGGAGGCGTGGCGTCGACGGCGGCGGAGAAAGCCGGCCAGTCGGCGTGACCGCATTCGCGGCGGATCGCTTCGCGAGCAAGCGAACCGTTACGCACGCAGATGAGGCTCATGCTTCCGCCCATCGGATTGCCGAAAGCGTGGCCGAGGCCGGCGGAGTCGGTGCGGATGCCTTCGATCGCGGCGAAGAGCGTGTCGCTCGTGCCGAGGCTGATGACGACCTTACCGGGCTTGGAAGCGCCCATGCCGACGAGGCTGGAAGGATTATCGCCGGTACCGATGACGACCTGGCACTTCGGCGAGAAGCCGTGGCGGGCGACGAAATAAGCGGAGATGCCGCCGGCGACGGTCGAGCCGGGACGGACGGGCGGAAGCTTGGCGGCGAGCTCCGGAGCGGTCGCGGCAAGCGCGGCCGGAGCCCAATCACCCTTACGGATATCCATCAGATTCATGCCCGCGCCGTCACCGGTGTCGATGGCGGCATCCTTGCCGGCGAGCACCGAAGCGAAGAACGAAGAGACGAGATGGACGCGCTGGGTCTTGGTCCAGGCGGCGGGGTCGAGCTTGGCGAAACGACGGATCTGCGGACCCGTGAAACGCATCGTGGCGACGGAGCCGGTGAGGTCGCAGACGGCCTGATCACCACCGAGGGCGGCGGCGATTTCGGCGCATTCGGCGCCGGTGGACGAATCCATCCAGATCGGCGAAGAGCGGCGGGAAAGGACCGGAGAGATCTTCGCGGAGAGCGAAGTAGCGCGATTGCCATCGGCGAGCGCGACCTCGTAGCCGGCGGCGAGATAGACGCTGCCGTGCTGCTGGCCTTGAGCTCGCGCTCGACCGCATCGACCTTCGAAAGATCGGTCAGCTGGGCCAGGCGGTCGAGCGCGAGCTCGAGGCCGTCGAGCCAGAGGAGCGGATCGGCGTGCACTTCACCGCCCTGCCCTCCGCGGAGGAATCCTTCCGGATGTCCGCGGCCGGGGAAGTCGGCGCCGAATGCCGCGCGGGCGCGGGCGACCGTCGTGCCTTTCGCCGTGTCCAGCACGA
>CALPIW020000193.1 GCA_943323725.2 Polynucleobacter meluiroseus
CGACAACTCGACGCTCGCCGCCGTGGTCAGCCGCATCAAGGCCTCTCAGCTCGACGACGATGACTTCGCGATCCTCCAGGGTCTCGCCGAACTCACCGACAGCACGACCAAGAACCTCGACGAACACGAGTTCACCGCCTACGCGCAAGGTCTCTATTCGTTCTTCTGGGGCGACTTCTGCGACTGGTACGTCGAGGCCTCGAAAGCCCGCCTGCGCGATGCCGCCTTGGTCGACAACTGTCTCGCGGTCCAGGACCTCGTCCTCCGCCAGTTCCTCCTGCTGCTCCACCCGGTCGCGCCGTTCATCTCGGAAGAGCTCTGGCACCTGCTCGGCTACGGCACGGAGAAAGACTTCATCCAGAACCATCACACCGGCACCGGCGGCGACCTCCTCCGCGTCCTCCGCGAGAACGGCATCAAGCTCAGCGCCGCCAAGGTGGCCGACGTCGCCCTGCTCCGCGAGTTCGTCGCCTCCGTCCGCGGCCTGAAGTCTCAGGCCAACCAGGCCACGCGCCGCGACGCGGTGATCACGGTCGTCGCCAAGGACGCTACGGCCAAGGCCCTCCTCACCGCCAACCGCGAGAAGCTCAGCAGCCTCGCCGGTCTCGCCGAAATCGGCTTCGCCGACGACGCCGGCGACCGCACGGGTTCGCTCACTTCGCTCGGCACGGTGATGCTCGAACTCTCCGGCACGGTCGACGTGGCCGCCGAGAAGGTCCGTCTCGCCAAGGAACTGGCCAAGCTCGAACAGGCGGTCGCCGCCGGCGAAGCCAAGCTCACGAACGAGGCCTTCGTCTCGAAGGCCCCGCCGAAGATCCTCGAAGGCGCCCGCAAGCAGCTCGACGAAGCCAAGGCCAAGCGCGACGAGATCGCGCGCATGCTTACGACGCTCGGCTAAGATGATCTCGACCCGGCTTCACTCCGACAAGCAATCCGCCGCGCAGGCGATCGCCCGGGAGATAGCCGGGCTGATTCAGTTACGCTCGAAATCGGGCAAGCCGACGGTGCTAGGCCTGGCGACGGGCTCTACGCCCCTGCCCCTCTACGCCGAACTCATCCGCCTGCATCGCGCAGAAGGTCTGAGCTTCCGCTCGGTCATCACCTTCAACCTCGACGAGTACGAAGGCCTCGGCCCGGACCATCCGCAGTCCTACCGATTCTTCATGGAAGAGAACCTCTTCCGCCATCTCGATATCCCCGCGGCCAACATCCATATCCCGGACGGGATGGCGAAAGACCCGGCCAGTCATTGCGCCGAGTATGAAGCGGCCATCCGCGCCGCCGGCGGCATCGATCTCCAGATCCTCGGCATCGGTCGTACAGGCCACATCGGCTTCAACGAACCGCCCTCGTCAGCCGAGAGCCGGACCCGCTGGGTGCACCTGGACGCCGTGACCCGCAAGGACAACTCGGTCTTCTTCGGCGACCTCGCGCAAGTCCCGCACGGCGCGCTCACGATGGGCGTGGCGACGATCCTTGAAGCCCGCCAGGTCGCGCTGATCGCCTTCGGCGAGGCGAAAGCCGAAATCGTGGCCCGAGCCATCAAGGAAGCGCCTTCCGCTGAGTGCCACGCGACCTGGCTGCAGCGCCACCCGGCCTGCACCTTCCACCTCGACGCCGCCGCGGCCAAGGGACTCTGAGACTCCCGATGGACGTCACCCCACGCCATCGCTCCGCTATCGACCCAGGACTGGTGCCGGCGTCCCTCTGGACGCGTGCCTACCTCCGCCGCTGCGCGTCGACCCCGGGCTCGACGGAACTGACGATCGCCCTGCGTCGCGCCGACGGCACGGCTTCCCTCTTCCGTACGCAGGTCATCGCCGCCGGCATAGACGACGCCTCCACCTACCAGCATGTCGAACGGTCGGTGAAATTCCTGCTTTGGTCCCGAGGCGGCTCCGAAGTCCTGCTCAGCGGCCAGACCGCATCTCACCTGAGCGCGAAGCTCCAGACCGACTACGCCCCCTCCGGCCGCCGAGCTTTCGACGCCGACTTCTTCCGGAAGGTCTTCGAAGCCCCTCTCACCTTCCGCAGCGTGGCCGCCTCCGAGCTTCCGGCCGCCTCCGCTTCGCATCTGCCCCTCGGCCGGCATCTCGATGGCTGCCGCATCGGCTTCGACCTCGGAGGCTCGGACCGCAAGTGCGCCGCCCTCATCGACGGCAAAGTCGTGTTCTCTGAAGAGGTGAAGTGGGATCCTTATTTCCAGTCCGACCCCGACTATCATCTCAACGGCATCCGCCATTCGCTCGAACTCGCCGCCCGCCACCTTCCCCGCGTCGACGCCATCGGCGGCTCCTCCGCCGGCGTCTACGTCAATAACAAGGTCCGCATCGCCTCGCTCTTCCGCGGCGTGACCGATCCGGCGGTCTTTGACTCCCGGGTGCGCGACATGTTCGTCGATCTCGCCAAGCAGCACGGCGTGCCTTTCGAGGTGCTCAACGACGGTGACGTCACCGCGCTCGCGGCTTCGATGTCCCTCGGCCGCAACGCCGTCCTCGGCGTCGCCATGGGCACGAGCGTCGCCGCCGGCTACGTGGACCAAGCCGGCAACCTCACCAACTGGCTCAGCGAACTGGCCTTCGTCCCGGTCGACTACCGGGTCGACGGTCCGGTCGACGAGTGGTCCGGCGACCATGGCTGTGCCGTGCAGTATTTCAGCCAGCAAGGCGTAGGCCGCTTGCTCCCCTTGGCAGGCATCGACCTGCCGCCGTCCTTGAAGCTGCCCGAGCAGCTCGAGGAACTCCAGCGACTCATGCTCGTCGGTGACCCGCGCGCGCGCCTGGTCTACGAGGCCATCGGCATCGCCCTCGGTTACGCGATCGCGCACTTCGCCACCTTCTATCAGATGAGCTGCCTCCTGATCATGGGCCGGGTGACTTCCGGCCATGGCGGCGACATCATCATCGAACACGCCAAGGCTGTCCTGCGTGACGAATTCCCTGAACTTCGCATCGACCTCGTGGTCCCGTCCGAGAAAGATAAGCGACACGGACAGGCCGTCGCGGCCGCCTCCCTCCCCTCCCTCCGCCGATGATCACGCTCAACCCGCGCGCCCGCCTCATGATCCCGGACGGACTGGCCGCCCCGGAAGCCCTCCGCCGCACCACCCACCTCGGCATCGGTGCCCACCAGGATGACCTGGAGTTCATGGCCTTCCATGGCATCCTCGCCTGTTACGACCAGAAGGATCGCTGGTTCGGCGGAGTGACGATCACCGACGGACGCGGAAGCTCCCGCGCCGGCAAGTTCCAGGATTGGACCGACGACCAGATCGCCGCGGAACGTATCCGTGAGCAGGACGCCGCCGCGGTGATCGGCCAATACGGCTTCATGGCCCAACTCGGCCATCCGAGCAAATCGGTGCGTGACGCCCGCGAGACGGTCGTCCGCGATGATCTCTTCCGGATCCTCGAAGCCACCCGACCCGAAGTCGTCTACCTCCACAACCTCGCCGACAAGCATGACACGCATGTCGGGTGCGCCCTCCGCTGCCTGGAAGCGCTCCGCCGTCTGCCCAAGGCCGACCGTCCGCAGAAAGTCTACGGCTGTGAAGTCTGGCGTGATCTCGACTGGCTGGTGGACTCCGAGAAGACCCCGATGCCCGTCTCGGCCCGGCCGGAGCTCGCCCGTGCCCTGAACGAAGTCTTCGCGACGCAGATCGCCGGCGGAAAACGCTACGACCTCGCCGTCATCGGCCGCCGCACGGCCAATGCGACCTTCAGCCAGGCGCATGCGACCGACCAAGAGTCCGCCATGCAATGGGCGATGGACCTCACCCCTTTGGTCCAAGACGAGTCGCTCGACCCGATCGCCTACGCGACCGGCTTCATCGATCGACTGAAGACCGACGTCACCAACCGCCTCCGCCAATCCCTCTGATATGAAACCCACCCTCCTCGTCCTCGCCGCCGGCATGGGCAGCCGCTACGGCGGACTCAAGCAGATCGACCCGATGGGCCCCTCGGGC
>CALPIW020000194.1 GCA_943323725.2 Polynucleobacter meluiroseus
CCGGGCGCGTGCCGGCGGAGTGCTCTTCTCGACCCAAGTAGTCCCGGGCACGCCGGTCAATTTCCTGAGCCAGGATCGCGTCCGTGAAGACGTCGGTTCAAAGCTGACCGCACTGGGTCGCCCGCCTTACGGCCGTTGAGACGTTTCAGGCCTGGCGGCCAGGCGAGCCTTGATGTCGTCGACAAGCCTCTGCGTCTCCGGCATCGCCACGCCGGCGGCAACCCCGCGTCGTAACGGTTCGCCCCAGATGCCTTCGACTTCGACGTCCCGGCCTTCGACGAAATCGATGAGGCTCGAAGGACGATAAGGCCCCATGCCGACGGTGACGACGAACTGACGCTTGATATGGGTGTCCTCGAAACCATGCCCGCGGGCGGCGGCCGCTGCTTGGACTTCTTTCATCAGGCGATAGGCCCGGTCGTTGAGCGATGGGTCGGCGAGGATGAGGTCCGTCGTGATGCTCCCGCCGGCGATGGCGAGTCCGTTGAAGGGGATGTTCCAGCAGAGTTTCTTCCACAGCACTGCCTCCAGGGAGGCCTCGGCCTGACAGTCGACACCGGCAGCGGCGAAGATCGCGACGCAGCTTTCGACGGCAGGGTTGATCGGGCCGACCGCCGCCGCCATGCGCACATAACCGGCGAGCGTGGTGTCGATGACGGCCGGAGCCAGCCGGTTGATGCAGACGAAGCAGAGCCCGGCCACGATTCGTTCGGCGGGCAGGAGTCGCGCGAGGGCTTCGACGTTACCCATCCCGTTCTGGAGGGTTACGACGAGGGTGGCCGGACCGAGCAAGGGGCCAAGCAACCGAGGGAGGGCATCATTGGAGGTGGACTTGAGCGTCACCACGACCAGGTCGCACGGCCCGATCGAGGCGGCGTCAGGCGTGGCGGAGGCGACGCGGACGATGCGTTGAGTTCCTTTGTGTCGGAGGGTCAGTCCGTCCCGGTTGATCGTCTCGTGGTCGCTACGGGCGAGGCAATGGACCTCATGGCCCGCTTCGGCCAGCAGGCCGGCATACCAACCGCCGAGAGCTCCGGTTCCGACGATGGCGATCTTCATGCGCGGCTGAGCGGGCGACGGACGGAAGTGTGCCGGGCTTCGGCCAGCTTCGCCGGATAATCGAGGGTGAAGTGCAGGCCGCGGCTTTCGCGCCGCTGCAGCGCGCAGTCGATGATGAGTTCCGCGACTTGGATCAGGTTGCGCAGCTCCAGCAGGCGAGGCTCGACGCGGAAATTCCAGTAGTACTCGCGGACTTCATCCGACAAGGTCCCGATGCGGGTGCGCGCACGCTGCAGGCGCTTCGTCGAACGCACGATGCCGACATAATCCCACATCGTGCGGCGGAGTTCGTCCCAGTTGTGGGTGAGCACGACGCGTTCGTCGGGATCGCCGGCCGAACCGTCGATCCAGGCCGGCAGGGCGCCGGCGGGCGGCGTCGACCGAAGAATCTCTTCGTGGGCCGCGGCGGCGCCGTCATGGGCCAGGACGACCGCTTCGAGCAGCGAGTTGGAGGCGAGGCGGTTGGCCCCGTGCAGGCCGGTACAGGCGACTTCGCCGACGGCGAAAAGACCCGCCAAGGTGGTCTGGCCCTTCAGGTCGGTGGCGACGCCGCCGCAGAGGTAATGGGCGGCGGGCACGACAGGTACGGGCTCGGTCGCGAGGTCGAAACCCGCCTTGCGGCAAGTCTCGTAGATGTGCGGGAAACGTTCGGGCAGGTGGCCCTTGGCGACCTGCGTGGCGTCCAGCAGGACGTGAGGTGCGCCATCCTTCTTCATCACGGAATCGATCGCGCGGGCGACGATGTCACGCGGGGCGAGGTCGCCGAGCGGGTGGAAGTCCTTCATGAACGCCCGCAAGGAAAGGTCGCGGAGGATCGCGCCTTCGCCGCGCACGGCTTCGGAGATCAAGGCGCGGCCGCCGTCCGGGGCCTTCAGGGCCGTCGGATGGAATTGCACCATCTCCATGTCACGGACTTCGGCGCCCGCACGATAGGCCATCGCGATGCCGTCGCCCGTGGCGATGTCAGGATTGGTCGTGAACTGGTAGACCTGGCCGGTGCCGCCGGTCGCCAGGACCACGGTGGCGGCGGAGAGGGTCTCGACGCGGCCGCCCTTGGTGTTGAGTACGTGCAGGCCGAGCACGCGGTCGTCGTTGGCTCCGACCGGGCAGAGTCCCAACTTGGCGCGCGTGATCAGGTCGATCGCGAGGTGGTGTTCCAGCATCTTCACCTTGGGCGAACGGGCGATGGCTCGGAGGAGCGCCGATTCGATGGCGCGGCCGGTCATGTCGCGCGCATGCAGGATGCGTCGCTTCGAGTGCCCGCCTTCGCGACCGAGGTCAGGTCGGCCGTCGGCGCCGTTTTCGAACTGCACGCCCCAGGCGATGAGTTCGGCGACCCGGGCCGGGCCGGCTTCGATGATGTGGCGGACTGCCGCGAGGTCGCAGAGTCCGTCGCCGGCGGTGAGCGTGTCCTGGACGTGGCTGGCGAAGTCGTCCGTCTGATCGGTCACGCAGGCGATGCCGCCTTGGGCCCAGTTCGTATTCGACTCCGAGCTGGTCTTCTTCGTCACGATGGCGACGGCATGTCCGCGCTGGGCCAGGTTGAGCGCGAAACTCAGCCCACCGATGCCGCTGCCGACGATGATTGCCTCGAAATGAGTCGCCATTGAGGGTTTAACCTAGGCTTAGGGTGGGGGTGAACAAGCGGATTTGACTGTCTACAGGGGAGTCCGTAGCCCTGTTTTCGTGGAATTATTCGTCATATTGGCCTGCTGGGTGACCATCGGTGTTTTCGAGCTCTCGGAAATGGCGCTGGTGTCGTCCAATCGTCGTCGCCTGACCCGTCTGGCCGAAGATGGCAGCAAGGGCGCCAAGGCGGCCCTGGAGCTGCTGGCGAACCCTTCCAAGTTCCTGTCGACCGTCCAGGTCGGCCTGACCTTCGGTAGCATCATCGCCGCCACCTTCGGCGGGGCGCCGATCGCGGCCGCCTTGGAGCCTCATCTTCAGGCCAGTTCGTTCACCTGGCTGCACGATAACGCCGCCAACCTCTCCCGGATGGGCGTCTCCTTCGTGATCGGCTCCCTCACGATCATCTGCGCCGAAATCGTTCCGAAGCGTCTGGGTCTCTCGGATCCCGAGGGATTGGCGGTCATGCTCTCCCGGCCGATGATGCTGGTCTCCCTGCTGGCTTCTCCGCTGGTGAGCACGCTCGGCTTTTTCGCCGACATCATCCTGCGGCTCTTCGGTCGGAAGCGTACGCCCGAAGACACGATGTCCGAAGACGAGCTGCGCATGATGGTCGACCAGGGCATGGCCTCCGGCGTCCTGCATGCCGCCGAGCATCGCATGGTGCACGGCGCCTTGTCGCTGGACCTCATCACCGCCGAACGCCTGATGACGCCGAGCAACCGGGTCGTCTGGCTCAACTTGGACGATACCGACGAGGTGAACTGGCGTAAGGTCGTCGCCTCGGGGCACACTTGGTTCCCGGTCTTCCGTGGCTCCCCGGATCGTCCGCTCGGCGTGGTCTCCGTGAAGCGCCTCTGGGCGAATCTGTCCTTGGCCGGCAGTGCATCCATCAAGGACCTGCTGACCGAGCCGCCGACCGTGCCACCGCAGTGCACCGGCACCCAGCTCCTCGAGAAGTTCCGCAAAGATAAGATCCACATCGCCCTCGTGACCGACGAGTTCGGGCGGGTCCGGGGCGTGGTCTCGCTGAATGACGTCTTGGAATCGGTCGTCGGCGAACTCCCGAACGAAGGCTCGCCCGTCGCCCAGCCGAAGCCGATCCGTCGGCGCGAAGACGGCAGCTGGATCGTCGATGCCATCGTGACCCTCGATGATTTCCGCGAGGCGACCGGCATCGTCGGCCGTTTCCCGGGCGAGGGCACCGGACGCTTCACCGCCATCTCCGGCTTCATC
>CALPIW020000195.1 GCA_943323725.2 Polynucleobacter meluiroseus
GACCTTGCCTGCTTCGGCAGCAAGTACCACGAGACGCCCAACCTCGACCGCCTGGCCTCACGTGGCGTGCGTCTGACGCAGGCCTATTCCGCGAGCCCGCTCTGTTCGCCGACACGCTCGAGCATCCTGACCGGCCAATACCCGGCCCGTACCGGTATCACCGCGCCCGTCTGCCATCTCCCGACGGTGCAGCTCGAGAAGCGACTGGAGAACGGCAACCCCAACGCCCGCGTCCTCGTGGCGAATTCGGTCACGCGCCTCAAGCCCGACTACCATACGCTCGCCGAAGCGCTCAAGGCCTCCGGCTATGCGACGGCGCACTTCGGCAAGTGGCACCTCGGCCATAACCTGAAAGCGGGTGACGCCTATGAACCGCGCGACCAGGGCTTCGACCTGGATTGGCCGCACACCCCCAAGGCGCCCGGACCCGGCGGCGGCTACCTCGCGCCGTGGCAGTTCATCACCGACCCTGCGATCAAGGACGACGCGGGTCGTCACGTCGACGAGCGCATGGCCGACGAGGCCGGCAAGTTCATCCGCGCCAGCAAGGGCCGACCGTTCTTCGTCAACTTCTGGCTCTTCTCCGTGCACTCCCCGTGGAACGCGCGCAAGGACTACATCGAACACTTCAAGCAGAAGACCGATCCCGCGAACCCGCAGCAGAACCCGCTCTACGCCGCGATGGTGAAGAGCCTCGACGACTCCGTGGGCCGCCTGCTGAAGCACCTCGACGATTCCGGCGAGGCCGACAATACGATCATCGTCTTCTGGTCCGACAACGGCGGCTACGCCTACCCGCCCAAGAAGACCGATCCCGACGGCTACGCCGAAATCCCGGCGACCAGCAACCTGCCCTACCGCAGCGGCAAGGCCTCTCTCTATGAAGGCGGCACCCGCGAGCCGGGCATCGTCGTCTGGCCCGGCAAGGTGAAGGCCGGCGCGACCGCCGACTTCCTGATGCAGTCGGTCGACCTCTACCCGACGCTGCTCCGCGCCGGCGGAGCGACGAGCAAACCCGACCAGAAAGTCGACGGCCTCGACCAGACGGACGCCCTCCTCGGCGGTGCTTCGCCCCGCGACCGCGTCTTCTGCCACTTCCCGCACGGCAACGCCACGCGTGACTCCGTCATGGACGGCTTCTACGCCGGTTCCTACGTGCGCAAGGGTGACTGGAAGCTCATCCGCTTCTACGGACGAAGCGATGATGGCTCCGACGAGCTCGAGCTGTACGACCTCAAGCAAGACCTCGGCGAACGTCGCAACCTCGCCAAGGAGCAACCGGCGGTCGCGCAGGAACTCAACGGACTCATCGACGGCTTCCTCAAGGACACCGAGGCGGTGATTCCGAAGGAAAATCCGAATTTCGGCAAAGCCGCGCCCAAGGCGCCGGCCAAGAAGAAAGCCCTGGCGCCCGACGACCTCCCCGGCGGCTGGAAGAACCGCGCCGGCAAGGCGGCGGTCATCGAAGGAGCCCTCCACATCGAGTCCAAGGGAGCGGACTCCTTCATCGGCGTCGGCGCCGGCACCTACGCCGGCAAGGCCAAACTGTCCTTCAAGATCCGCGCCCCGCAGGCCGGTGAAGGGCGTATCGTGCTGCTGGGTGCCGCGGGCGGACCCGAGATCCTCTCCGTGCCCTACCGGACCTCCGGTGAAGCCGTCTGGCAGACGATCACCGTGGACCTCGAAGCCAAGCAGACCTCGGGCATCCTCCGCCTCTACCTGCCCGCCGGTTCTGCGGCGGTCGACCTCGACGACATCGTCCTGACCCCCCACCTGGGGCCGGACCGTCGCTGGGAATTTTAGGCTAACGAGGCGTCAGTTGGGGTGGTCTTAAACACCTAGGCGGGGAACAACCCGTCGAGGTGACCACTCTTATGTGGTGATTGTCCCAATCCGGCTGTCCCTCCCTCATTTGTCTCATTAATTAATATTAACCTCTTCCCCATGCGTAAGCCCCACCTGGCGCTCCTGCCCTTCCTCGCCTCCGCCACCTTCGCGGCCGGGGAAAGCGTGCAGTTCAACCGCGACATCCGCCCGATCGTCGCCGAAAACTGCTTCCACTGCCATGGTCCGGACCCTGGCACCCGTAAGGCCGGCCTGCGCCTCGACACCGAAGCCGGCTTCTTCGCCGCCCGCGTCGACAAGCAGGGCAAGGAAGAGCCGCCGACCATCATCAAGGGTAAGCCCGACCAAAGCACGCTCTACCAGCGCATGCTCTCCACGGACGAGGATGAGATCATGCCTCCGCCCGAAACCCACAAGAAGCTCAAGCCCGCCGAGATCGCGCTGGTGCGTCGATGGATCGAACAGGGTGCGCCGTGGCAGCCGCATTGGTCGCTCGTCGCCCCACAGAAGGCGCCGCTGCCGAAGACTTCCGATGACCGCTGGGCCAAGAATCCCATCGACCAATTCGTCCGCGCCAAGCTCGAAGCCGCCGGCCTCCAGCCCGCGCCTGAAGCCGACGCCGCCACGCTCATCCGCCGCGTCAGCCTCGACGTCACCGGCCTGCCGCCCTCGCCCGCCCTGCTGACCAAGCACCTGCCCAAGGACGGCAGCCGCCTCAGCGACGCGCAACTCTCCGCGCTCATCGACGAGCTGATGGCCCTGCCGGCCTACGGCGAACACCGCGCCCGCTACTGGCTCGACGCGGCCCGCTATGCCGACTCGCACGGCCTGCACTTCGACGCCTATCGCGAAATGTGGCCTTACCGCGACTGGGTCGTGAAGTCCTTCAACCGCAACCAGCCCTTCGACCAGTTCACCGTCGAACAGCTCGCCGGCGACCTGCTCCCTAACCCGACCGAAGAACAGCGTATCGCTACCGGCCTCCAGCGCTGCAACCCGACGACCAACGAAGGCGGTACGATCGTCGAAGAGAACCTCGCCAACTACGCCGCCGACCGCGTGCAGACGATGGGCTGGGTCTATCTCGGCCTGACCACCAACTGCGCCCAGTGCCATGACCATAAGTTCGACCCTTTCTCGCAGAAGGATTTCTACGCGATGGCCGCGTTCTTCCGTAACACCACCCAAGGCGGACTCGACGGCAACGTGAAGGACGGCAAAGGCCCGGTGCTCTATCTGCCTGCCGATGCCGATCGTCCGCGCTGGAACGCCCTCCAAGGCGAGATCGCCAAGGGCAACGAGCAGGTCGCCGCGGCCCGCAAGCTCGGCACGCCCCTCTTTGCGGAGTGGTTCGCCAAGGCCAAGCCCGCCGACCTCGATGCGGACATCCCCGCCAGGGACCTCGTCGCCCGCCTCGCCCTCAACGAAGGCAAGGGCCTGCCGGCCGGCACGACCGCGGCCGGCGAGCCGATCGCCTGGATGAAGAACGGCAAGACCGGTCCGGCTCCCGTCTTCAAGAAAGGCTCCCACCTCGTCCTCGGCGAGGCTGGCAACTTCAGCACCAAGCAGGCTTTCTCCGCCGCCGCCTGGATCAAGGCCGACAAGGTCGAAGGCGCGGGCGCGATCATCGCCCGCATGGACGACCCCAAGCAGGCCCAAGGCTGGAACTTCTTCCAGAACGGCCGCACCCTCGGCGTCTACATCATCAGCAAGTGGCCCGGCGATGCGATCAAGGTGGTCACCACGCGCAATGCCATCAACACGGCCTATCAGCACGTCCTGATGACCTACGATGGCAGCGGCAAGGCCGCCGGCGTGAAGATCTACGTCAACGGCGTCCTCGCCGAGACCCGCATCGAGGTCGATAAGCTCAAGACCGACACCAAGGCCGCCACCCCGACGCGTATCGGCCAGCGCAGCCAGAGCGAACCCTTCCATGGCTCGATCCAGGATGTCTTCCTCTACGCCCGCGCCCTTGACCCGAGCGAGGTGACGACGCTCGCCAAACTTGGCACCCTCCGCCAGTCGCTCGCCGGCAAACCCAACGCCCAGCAGAAGGAAGCCCTGCGCGA
>CALPIW020000196.1 GCA_943323725.2 Polynucleobacter meluiroseus
AGACGCGGGAGAGCGGTAGGATGCCGGATTCCGAGCCGAGGTTGATGATCGAACCTGAGCCGGCCTTGACCATCGCTTCGCCGAAGACCTGGCAGCCGAAGACGACACCCTTCACGTTCACCGTGAGGATCTTGTCGAGCTGGGCTTCGTCGATGTCGAAGAAGGGCGTGGGCGAGTTGACGCCGGCGCCGTTGACGAGGACGTCGACCTTGCCGTGCTGGGCGAGGATGCCGTCGCGGAGCTTGATCAGGTCGGCCTTGTTGGTGGCTTCGCAGGAGAGGAACTCGCCGGAACCGCCGGAGGCCTTGATCTTGGCCAGGCGGGCGTCGGCCTTGGCGGGGTCGCGACCGACGAGGATCACGTGGGCGCCGGCGGAGGCGAAGCCTTCGGCCATGGCGCCGCAGAGTTCGCCCGTTCCGCCGATGACGACGGCGACGCGGCCTTTGAGGGAGAAGAGTTCGAGGGAGGACATGAGAATAGGGATAGGGGTAGGGATAGGGGTAGGGATGGGCTTAGCGGACGACGCGGGCGCCGCCGCCGGCGAGCTGCTTCTCGACTTCCTTGCGGGTGACCATCGACGTGTCGCCAGGGGTCGTGGACGCCAGCGCGCCGTGAGCGGCGCCATAGTTCACGGCCTTCTGGGCGTCATTGTGCTCGAGGAAGCCGAAGACCAGGCCCGAGGCGAAGCTGTCGCCGCCGCCGACGCGGTCGAGGATCTCGAGTTCCGGGAACTGGATGCTGTCGTAGAACTTGCCGTCGTGCCAGCAGATGGCGCTCCAGTCGTTCTTCGTGGCGGTGATCACGCGGCGGAGGGTGGTCGCGGCGACCTTGAAGTTCGGGAACTGCTTCACGGCTTCGGCGATCATGTCCTTGAAAGCCTGGGTCTCGATATGGGAGAGGCTGTGGTCCGCGCCCTTGACCTCGAAGCCGAGGGAGGCGGTGAAGTCTTCCTCGTTGCCGATCATCACGTCGACATACTTGGCGATCTCGCGGTTCACTTCCTGGGCCTTCTTGAGGCCGCCGATGGTCTTCCAGAGGGAAGGGCGGTAGTTCAGGTCGTAGGAGACGATCGTGCCGTGCTTCTTGGCGATCTTGACCGCCTCGATCGTGGCCTGCGCGGTGGTCTCGGAAAGGGCCGCGAAGATGCCGCCCGTGTGGAGCCAGCGGACGCCGAGTTTGCCGAAGAGGTGTTCCCAGTCGAAGTCGCCGGGCTTGATCTGCGAGGCGGCGGTGTTGCCGCGGTCCGGGACGCCGACGGCGCCACGGATGCCGAAGCCGCGCTCGGTGAAGTTGAGGCCGTTGCGGACCGTGCGGCCGATGCCGTCGTCCTCGCGCCACTTGATGAAGTCGGTGTTCACGCCGCCCTGCATCACGAAGTCCTCGAGCAGGCGGCCGACCTCGTTGTCGACGAACGCCGTGCAGACGGAGGTGCGGAGGTTGAAGCACTTGCGGAGGCCGCGGGCGACGTTGTATTCGCCGCCGCCTTCCCAGACCTGGAACTGGCGCGTGGTGCGCACGCGGCCTTCGCCCGGGTCGAGGCGGAGCATGATTTCACCGAGGGAGACTTGGTCGAAGGCGCATTCCTTCGCCGACTTGATCTGGAGAGCCATGGTAGGAGGAGTTGGGATTGAGAGGTGAGGGTGGCTTAGCCGGTGGGCAGCGCAGCGAGGTCGAACGGCTGATGGCCGATGTGGGACGCGATCTCGTTGAAGGCTTCGACTTCGGCCTTGGAGAAGAGGAGGCCGCCGGCCTTCTGGCTGCGCGCGGCGAAGGTCGCCTCGAGCTGGCCAGGCAGCATGCACTTCTCGTTGCCGTGGCCGAGGACGTCGTCGAGGACGGCCTTGACGTTCTGGCCCTGGGTGCGGCCCTGGGCGAAGGCGCCGGAGCTCATGGCCTCGGGGTGGATCACCTGGAAGAAGAAGGCGCAGGCCTGCTTCTCGCCGGGGACGTGCGTGCGGCTGCGGATGGTCGGGAGCGAGCCGCCGATGTAACCGGCGACGATCTCATTGATGAGCGAGAGCCCGTAGCCCTTGTGCGCGCCGAACGGGATGAGCGAGACCGCTTCGTTCGGGTCGAGGGTGACCTTGCCGTCCTTGTCCACGGCGGCGTCGGGCGGGAGCATCTTGCCTTCGCGCTTGAGCACTTGGACGCGGCCCATGGCGATGACGGAGGTGGCCCAGTCGATCACGATCGGGAAACCGAGTTCCTTGGTCGTCGGAAAGCCCCACGAGTGCGGGTTGGTGCCGAGCGTCGGGAACTTGCCCTGGAAGGGGACGACTTCCGCGAGCGTGGCGGTGCAGTTCGTGTAGGCGATGTAACCGCGCTTGGCGGCTTCCATCACGTAGCCGCCGCCCCAGAGGTAGTGGAAGGCGTTGTCGACGGAGACCGTGCCCACGCCGTATTTGTCGGCGAGCTCGATGCAGCGCTCGATGGCGTCGACGGCGACGGCCTGGCCGAGCTTCTGGTGGGCGTCCCAGACTTCCGCGGCCTCGAAGCGCGTGGCCTTCTTGGTGACGGTGGCGTTGGGCGTGCAGCCCGGGACCTTGGCGCCCGAGCCGAAGAGTTCGTCGAGGTGGAGGGCCTTCAGCGCGTTGTGCGTGCGGATGCCGTGGTGCGTGGCCATGCTGGCCATCTGGGCGGCCTGCGCGGACTCCTTGGCGCCGAAGCCGCGCTTGACGTAGGCGGCGGTGACGAGCGCCTCGTGGGCGGCGCGGGGGACGACGTGGAAGACTTCGCTCATGGGTAAGGTTTCGGCGGGGAGATTAGACGACCTTCTTCACCGGGACTTCGGGGTTGATCTGGGCGAGCGGCTTCTCGCCGTGCATCGCGCGGATGAGGTTCGTGACCGCGGCGACGGCCTGGCGCTGGACGCTCTCGGCGGTGCGGGAACCGATGTGCGGCGTGACGACGCAGTTCGGGAGCTTGGTGAGCGGGTGGTCGGCGCGCGGCGGTTCTTCGTCGAGCACGTCGGTGCCGTAGCCGCCGACCTGGCCGGATTTCAACGCGGCCGCGATGTCGTCGGTGTGGACGATCTCGCCGCGGGCGCAGTTAAGGATCAGCACGCCCTTCTTCATCTTGGCGATGTTCTCGGCGCGGATCAGGTCGCGCGTCTCGGGGGTCAGGTTCGTATGCAGCGAGAGGTAGTCGGAGACGCCGAAGACCTCGTCCATCGTGGCGGCGCGCTTCACGTCGTATTGGGCGGCGAACTTGTCGTCCCAATAGAGGTCGAAGCCGACGACCTTCATGCCGAAGGCGCGGGCGCGGATGGCGACTTCCTTGCCGATGCGGCCCATGCCGATGATGCCGATCGTCTTGTCGAGGAGCTCATGGCCCGTCTTGCGCTTCCAGCCGCCGGAGCGGGTGGAGTCGGTGTGGAAGTAGAAGTTCTTCTCCATGGCGAGCAGCAGGAGGAACGTGTGCTCGGCGACGGTCGTATGATTGACGCCGGGGGTGAAGAGCAGGGGGATGCCCTTCGCCGTGAGGGTCTTCACGTCGATCTTGTCCACGCCGATACCGTACTTAGAGACGACCTTGAGGCGGGGGAGGGCTTTCTCGATCACCGCCGCGGTGATCATGTCGTCGCCGCAGATGTAGCCGTCGAACTCGCCCATCAACGCCAGCGTGTCGGCTTCATTGAGCGGCCCGCGGGCGGTGACGACTTCCCAGCCCGTTTCGGCGAGCATCTTGTGGTGTTCTCCGGGGGTGTCCTGGAAGGAAGTGGTCGTGAGGAGGATACGCGGCTTCGTCATGGGTATATTCGAGCCAAAGGTGGCTTTGGGGTGGGTTTCCGTCAACAGGACTTCTGAGGTGGACTTACCTCGAAAACGGCATTTGGTAGCCCCACCCCAATTTTATGTCGACCCCTGCCTCAAACACCGGAGCCCCCTCGCACCGATGGGTCATTCTGGCCC
>CALPIW020000197.1 GCA_943323725.2 Polynucleobacter meluiroseus
GTCGTCGACCCGCTCGATGGCACCTACAATTACCTCCGCCGCCAGCCCTCGACCTGCGTGTCGCTCGGTCTGATGCGCGGCAAGGAGCCGGTGCTCGGCGTGATCCATGACTTCACCGCGAAGAAGACCTATCTCGGCGTCGTCGGCGACGGCAGCTATCTCAACGGCGTGCGCATCACGCCCGGCTGGGTCACCGACATCAAGGACGCGTGCATCATGACGGGCTTCCCTGCGGCGGCCGACAAGTCCGGCCCGGCGATGCAGCTCTTCGTGCAACAGGTCGGACGCTACAAGAAGATCCGCATGATCGGCTCCGCCGCGCTCGCCCTGGCCTACGTCGGCGAAGGCGTCGCGGACACGTATTATGAATCCGGCACGAACCTCTGGGACGTCGCGGCGGGCCTCGCGATCATCAAGGCCGCCGGCGGACATTACCGCCTGGTACCGACCGGCAAGCGTCCGCTCAACTACGACCTCTGGGCCTCGGCCCGCGAGGAGTGGACGCGCTGAGCGTCGCCTTAGGCGTGGACAAAAGACGTCGGACGGCTAGGTTGGCTGCGTGCTCCTCGCCCTGACCAATCCGATCAAAGAAGCCGTGATCAAACACGCGGCGGAGAACTACGCCGAGAAGATCCTTGGCCAGGATTACGGGTCGATGGGCTTCTGGGTCGCCCTCGCGATGGTGCTCATCTACCTACCCTTGCTCGGCCGCCTCGCGGCGCAGCACTTCTTCGGCAAGGACGGCACTCTCTTCGGCATCGGCCTGACGGGCATCCTTTCGGTCGCCCTGACCTTCGCGGCCATCTGCATGGCCGACACGAGCCTCTCGGGCTTCGTCCCGAAGTCGGTCGAGATCCTCGTCATCTCCCTCTGCACCGCCACGGTGGTCCTGCTGGTCACCAGCGCGGCCGCCCAGGTCCTGAGCATGGGCTTCGGCCCCTCCCTCGGCCTCCAGCTGATCTTCTGGAA
Organism: Polynucleobacter meluiroseus; assembly: GCA_943323725.2. Lineage (GTDB taxonomy): Bacteria > Verrucomicrobiota > Verrucomicrobiia > Opitutales > UBA953 > UBA953. The sequence goes on from CALPIW020000197.1 coordinate 970, forward strand.
CATCGTCTTCCTGGCCCAGCTGGCGACGCGGTTCCTGATGGATTTCTGGAAGCACGTCTGAGCCGGGCGATGAAAGCACTGGCCTACGCCCTCTGCCTGGCCCTGGCGGCCTTCGCACAGGCGGAGCCAGCCTTGCACCACACCCTCGCGGGCAAGGTCGTCACGGGCTACCAAGGCTGGTTCCGGGCCGAAGGCGACGCCAGCGGCCTAGGCTGGGTCCACTTCGGACGGGGCAAGCTCTTTACGGATAAGGATTATTCCTTCGATCTCTGGCCTGACCTCTCCGAATTCCCGCCGGAGGAAAGATACCCTTCGCCCTTCAGATTCGCCGACGGACGGACCGCGGATCTGTTCAGCAGCGTCCACCCCGGGACGGTCCGCCGCCACTTCCGCTGGATGAAAGACTACGGGATCGACGGCGCGATGCTCCAACGCTTCGCGGTCGGCCTGGGCAAAAGCCGGAGCGCCGACTCCATGGAGACGGTCCTACGCCACTGCACCGCCGCCGCCAACGCCGAAGGCCGCGCGCTGACGGTGATGTATGACCTCAGCGGGCTACCGCCCGAGAAATTCCGGACGGTCTCCGAGGACTGGCGGCGGCTCGTCTCCGCCGGCCAGACCAAGCAGCCGTGCGCCCAATTCCATCAAGGCAAACCCTTGGTGGCGCTCTGGGGGCTGGGCTTCAAGGACCGCCCGCCGGCGCTCAAGGAATGGACCGCCCTGCTCGCCGACATCAAGTCGACCGGCGCCGCCGTCATGATCGGGATTCCGACCTTCTGGCGGGAGCAAAAGAACGACAGCATCCCCGACCCGGCCTTGCATGAAGTCATCCGCTCGGCCGACGTCATCAGCCCATGGGCGGTCGGCCGTTCCGAGAACCCGAAGGGCGCCGCCACGCTTGCGAAGGAAGTCTGGACGGCCGACATCGTCTGGTGCCGCGCCAAGCAGAAGACCTACCTGCCGGTGGTCTTCCCCGGCTTCAGCTGGAGCAACCTATCCGCCCTCCGGGGCCAGCGGGCTCCGAAGAACGCGATCCCGCGTCTCGGCGGCCGCTTCCTCTGGTCCCAAGCCGTCGCCGCCCGCGAAGCCGGCGCGAAGAGCGTCTACGTGGCGATGTTCGACGAGGTCGACGAAGGCACGGCGATCATGAAATGCGGCGGGCCGCGGCCGGTCGGCAATTTCGTGGACCTCAGCGACGTGCCGACGGACCACTACCTCTGGCTCTCCGGCCAGATCGGGCGGATGCTGCGCGGCAGCATCTCGCCCGCTCCGGACCTGCCGAAACGCTGACCGTCCTCAGCCGGTGGCCTGGAGGCCGGCGGCGATGGCGTTCAACGAGAGGAGCATCTGGGGCAGCAGCGCGTCGGCTTCCTTGCGGTCGCCGTCGGCCACCTTCTTGCGCCAATCCTTGAGCAAGGCGACCTGCTGTTCGTGCAGGAGGTCGATCGCGGATTCGCGGAGGGCGATGACCTTACGCAGACGCGGGCGGCCTTCGCTCAGCTTCGAGCCGGAGAGTTCGTCGAGCATCTTCCGGGCGAGGTTATGCTCCGCGAGGATGCGGTTGAGGAAGAGGCTGCGCAGCTTCTTGTCGGTCACGAGTCCGCCGTAGAGCTTCATCATGCTGCGGTTGGACGCCAGGACGCTGGTGGAGGCGTTCTTGAGCATGTAGCGCAGAGGCGGCCAGTCGTCGTAGTTCTTGCGGATGACCTCGAAGCCCTTCGGGTCTTCTTCCTTGAGGCGGGCCAGCGCGGAGCCGACGCCATACCAGCCGGAGAGATAGAAGCGGGCCTGGCTCCAGGCGAAGACCCACGGAATGGCGCGCAAGTCTTCCAGCGAAGCGGCGCCGGTGCGACGGGACGGACGGGAGCCGATACGGCTGGCTTCGATGACGTCGATCGGGGTGGCCTGACGGAAGAACTCGATGAAGCGCGGCGTGCGGATGAGTTCCTGGTAGGCCTCGCGCGAGAACTCGGCGAGACGGTCCATGACCTTGGCCTGGGCGGCTTCGCTGCGGACGGCGACGTCATGCAGGAAGGTGTTCTGCGTCACGCCAGCGGTCAGCAGCTCGAGATTGTTCACCGCAGTGATGTGGTTCGCGTACTTCTGGGTGATGCTCTCGCCCTGCTCGGTCACGCGCATCTCTCCCTGAATCGAACCCTGCGGCAACGCATCGATGAAACGGTGCGTCGGGCCGGCGCCACGGGAGATGGTGCCGCCACGGCCGTGGAAGAAGACGATGCGGACGCCATGCTTCTCGCCGACGGCGGCGAGATTCTGCTGGGCGCGGTAGAGATTCCAGAGCGAGGCGAGGATGCCACCGTCCTTGTTGGAGTCGGAGTAACCGATCATCACCTGCTGCGTGAGGCCATCGGTGAGGCCGGCATCGCGACGGGCCTTCAGCGTACGCTGGGTCATCGGGTGCGAAAGGAACGCGTCCATGATGCCGGTGCTGCGCTCGAGGTCGCCGATGGTCTCGAAGAGCGGGACGACGGGGAGCAGGCAGTAGGCATCGTCCGAACCGCCGGCGGTCAGGCCGGCCTCGCGGGCGAGGAGGTAGACGGACAGGAGGTCGGAGACCGAGCGGGTCATGCTCACGATCAGCGAGCCGAGGCCCGCGGAGCCGTACTGGTCGATGTGCGTGACGAGCGCACGATGGCAGGCGACCACGGCGTCGGCTTCGTTGCCGATGCTGGCCTGCTCGCGGAGGAACGGACGCGTGGAGCGCAGTTCGGAATCGAGGAAACCAAGGCGACGGGATTCGTCCCACTGGGCGAAGTTGGCGTCGTCCTGGCCGGTGGCGGCGAGGAGCTGGCCGATGGCCTTGTCGTGGAAGGCGCTGTTCTGGCGGATATCCAGGACCGCCATGTGGAAACCGAAGGTGCGCAGGAAACGCA
>CALPIW020000198.1 GCA_943323725.2 Polynucleobacter meluiroseus
ACCGACAGCCATGAGCTCGCCGGCATCCTGCCTTACGCCGAAGGTTATGCGCGTTCGCTGAAGTTCAGCGCCAACGGCTCGCTCCTGATCATGGGCGGCGGCCGCGGCGGCAAGTTCGGCCACGCCGTCGTCTGGGATGTCAAGACCGGCAAGCGCGTCACCGAGGTCGGCAAGGAGTTCGACCAGCTGATGTCGGCCGACATCACGCCCGACCATCGCAAGATCGCGTTCGGCACCAACTCGAAGAAGGTGAAGTGCTTCGATGTCGCCACGGGCGAGGAGCTCTACGTCATCGCCAAGCACACCGAGTGGATCACCGGCACGGACTTCAGCCCCGACGGCGTCCTGCTCGCGACCTCCGACCGCAACGGCAACGTCTTCGTCTGGGAAGCCGACAACGGCGGCGAATTCTACCCGCTCGGCCAGCACAAGGGCAGCGTCACCGACCTCGCCTGGCGCGCCGACTCCAACATCCTGGCCAGCTGCGCCGCCGACGGCACCATCACCACGTGGGAGATGAAGACCGGCAAGCAGGTCGCTTCCTGGTCCGCCCACGGCGGCAACGTCCAGTCCGTCTCCTTCCTGCCCGACGGTCGTCTCCTTTCGTGCGGTGCCGACGGCACTACGGCCATGTGGGCCATCGATGGTAAGCGCCTGCAGCACGCGCAGGGCATCAAGCAGGCCGACCAGGTCGCCAAGGTCGTCGGTCTCTACGACTCCAAGGCCTTCGTCTCCGGCAACTGGCTCGGCGAGGTCCGCTTCTTCGAGAGCGAGACCGGCCGTGAGGTCACCCAGGTCTCCAGCAATCCGCCCAAGCTGGCCGATCGCTTCACCGCTTCCGAGAAGCGCCTGGCTGAACTGGTTCCCGCGCTCGCGCCGGCCGAAGCCGCCGCCAAGTCCGCCGAAGCCCGTATTCCGGCCGCCGAAGCCGCGTTGGCCAAGGTGAAGGCAGCCGGTGAGCCGGCCGCCAAGAAGCTCACCGAGTTCGAAGCCAAGCTCGTCGAGCAAGAGCGTTCCGCCGCCTATTGGAGCGGCATGGTCGGCAAGGCGAAGACCCCCTTGGAGAAGGCCAAGGCCGAGAAGGCGCTCGCCGCTCAGCGCAAGGCGATCGTCAATTTCAAGACCGAGGCAGGGAAGGCCAGGGATCTCGCCGGTCCGTTCCGCGCCGCCGAAGCCGAGCTCGCCAAGGCCAAGGCTGAACTGGCCGCCGCCCAGGCCAACGTCCGCAACATCGTCGCCGAGACCGCCGCGCAGCGCGAACGCCTCGTCTCCCTCAAGGCCGCCCAGTTCAACGTCGGCGTGCTGACCGAGCAGGAGAAACTCGCCAAGCTCGAGCAGGACATCGCCGACCTGGTCGCCGCGAAGGCGGAGAACGAGGCCGCCAAGGTCTCCGCCGCCGCGCGCATCGAATCTTCGCAGAAGACCATCGCCCAGAACGAAGAGCAGCTGCCGAAACTCCAGGCCGAGCTCGACGCCCTGAAGGCGGAGTTCGCCGCGCTCGATAAGGCCCTTTCGCCCCTTCGCGTGACCGAAGCCGAAGCCATGGGCAAGATCGAGGCGCAGCAGAAGCTGATCGAAGCCCAGGGCGAGGCCATCGTCCGCCTCGGACAGGACCGCGACGCCATCGTGGCCGTCGCCACCGCCGCCGCCGCGGCTTACCGTGACAAGTACACGACGCCTCTCCGCGCTCGCCTGACCGAGGCCACCGCCAAGGTCGATGAGCTGAAGAAGGCCGCCGCCGCGGCGAAGCTCCTCGCCGTCAAGGCCGAGGAAGGCGTCGTCGCCGCCAAGGCCGCGTTGCGCGCCGCCGCCGACGAAGCCGAGAAAGCCGCCGCCGCCAGCAAGGTCTCCGCGAACAACGTCGCCGCCGCCGAAAAGGCTTACGGTGAGGCCCGTACGTTCGGCGCCGTCTTCTCCTTCAGTTACTTCTCCCGGAAGAGGCAGACCGAGCAGTCTGTGGCCGAAGCCCGCGCCGCCCTCGCCGCCGTCCGCAAGGTCGAAGGCCGGACGACCGCCGCCGTGGACCATGCCGCGGCGAACGTGGCCGCCGCCAACCGGGTGACCGAGAGCGCCGTCGCCGCGCATCTCGCCGCCGAGAAGCTCGTCGGCCCCGCGGGCGTCGCCGTCGCCGCGATCTCCAAGGAACGTTCGGCTCGCCTCGTCGAACGTGAGAAACTCGCCGCTCCCGGCGTCGTCGCGGAGAAGGATTACGCCGCCAAGCTGCCCGCCCTCCAGGCTTCCCTGCAGAAGGCCAAGGACGGCCTGCCCGTGCTCGAGAAGGCGCTCGTCGCCGTCCGCGCCCAGCTGACCGAAGCCGCCAAGCCCGTCGAAGCCAAGCGCCTCCTCGTCGAAGCCGCCGCCAAGACCCTCGAACTCACCAAGAGCGAGAAGGCCAATGCCGAGAAGGCCGTGGCCGCCGCGCAGAAGGACATCCCGCAGCGCGACAAGAACCTCGCGGAGATCGCCAAGTCCTACGCCGAACTCACGCCTCAGGTCGAACCGCTGAAGGCCAAGGTCAAGGCCGTGCAGGAGCAGTATTTCGCGATGCTGCCCAAGCGCGAAGTCGCGAAGAAGAATTGATTCTAATCAAACGGGTGTCTGCGGTTGGCGGTTGGGGCTCAAAGGGAAACCGGAGACCGGATGATTGGCTGGGGTGGCTTCTAGGTAGGGCTGACCGACCCGGTCAGCCGCGGTTGAGCGGGTCGCTCAACCCTACCAAATACACCACAGCATTCTATCCGGTTTCCGGTCTCCCTTTGCTCGTTGTTTTCATTCGGCAGGGAAGGGTGGTTTGACTCCGCCTGCCCCGACCCCTACCCCTATCCCTCATCACCATGCTCTCCCGCCGACGTTTCCTGGAATCTGCTTTCGTGGCGGCCATCGCCGCTTCGCTCGGCGCCGCCGAAGGCAAGCGCGCCCCGCGCGTGGTCCTGCGCTCTTCCTGGCAGACGGTGAATATCGGGGACATCGCCCACACTCCGGGCATGCTCGCGCTGCTCGAGAAGTATTTCCCGGAGGCCGAGGTCACGCTCTGGCCTTCCAATGTCGATAACGGCGTGAAGGAGATGCTGGCGACCCGTTTCCCGAAGCTGCAGTTCGTCGGACCCAAGACCGACGTGGCCAAGCTCTACGCCGAGAATGATTTCTTGCTCCATGGCTCCGGCCCTTCGCTCGTGGGCGAGAAACAGGTCGCGATGTGGCGTAAGCAGGGCCCGAAGCCTTACGGCGTGCTCGGCATCACCCAGGGTAAGCCGACCCCGGAGACGGTCGAGATCCTCAGCGGCGCCCAGTTCGTCTACTTCCGTGATTCGGTCTCGCTCGAGACCGCCAAGGCCGGCGGCGTGAAGTGCCCGGTGATGGAATTCGGCCCGGATGGCGCGTTCGCCACCGACCTGCGTAACGAGGAGAAGGCCGAGGCGTTCCTGCACGGCTGGGGCCTCGAGCGCGGTAAGTTCCTTTGCTGCATCCCGCGTTATCGCAACACGCCGTATTGGACCATCCACAAGGAGCGCGCCTTCGATCCCGTGAAGCAGAAGCGCAACGACGAGATGAAGGAGCATGACCACGCCCAACTGCGTGCGGCCATCATCGCGGTCGTGAAGCAGACCGACCTCAAGGTGCTGATCTGCCCCGAAGACCGCACCCAGATGGCCTTGGGCAAGGAGATCCTTTTCGATAAGCTGCCCGACGACGTGAAGGACCGCGTGGTCTGGCGTCAGGATTACTGGCTCACCGACGAAGCGCTCAGCGTCTACGTCCGTAGCGCCGGCCTTTTCGGCAACGAGATGCACTCGCCCATCATGTGCATCGGCAGCGGCATCCCGGCCATCGTCTGCCGCTGGGCCGAACA
>CALPIW020000199.1 GCA_943323725.2 Polynucleobacter meluiroseus
GGCGAGCGGGTTCGGGGCGGTCTGGAGCAGGCTTGCGAGCTGGGAGCGCGCGCCTGGATCGCGGCGTTCATAGAGCAGGCGGGAGGCCGTATCGCGGTGCCAGCCGTTGGCGTGGGAGAGCGTCTCGATGAGCTGGGACGTCGTGGCTTTGGCCAGGTCGACCGAGGAACGGCGGACCCAGTCCTTATCGTCAGGGACCAGGCGATAGATGCGACCGCGGTCGTTGCCGTTGTTCAGGTCGAGGTGCTGCTTGATCTCGTCGGGAATGGACCACGGATGCTCGATCACCTCGCGATACATATCGCAGACATGGAGGCAGCCGTCGGGGGCGTTGGCGAAATTGACCACGCGGACCCAGGTGTCGCGGCTCGCGGCGAATTCGAAGCCCCGTTCGTCGGAAGGGCGTTCGCCGGAGAGGCTGACGCCATCGGCGGCCGGCGTGATCACCTTGCGGTGGATGAGCTGTCCGCCGGCGTCGCCCGTGAAGCTGTTGTTCTTGAAGGCCGGGCCGTAGGCATCGCCACGATAGATCGTCGTGCCCGTCGCCCCGGTGAAGTAGCCGCTGACCCGGCCGCCGCCCTCGACGGCGCCCGGGACGGCGCCGGAGACCCGCCAGCGCGTACGTACGATACGCCAGGGTTCGTCGGGACTGAGGCGGAAGACCTCGGCTGCGCCGCCGTCTTTGGCGATGCTCTGACGAGGCGCAGGTAGCGGAAGGTGAGGGTTCGGCGAAGGCCCCGCGCGGTCGTGGACCCAATATTGCAGGTGGTCCGAGTTGGAGCAGCCGAATTTCCGGCCGAAGTCATCGTAGCTCATTCCGTATTGGGCGCCCCCCGCTTCGAGTCCGAACGTATGGGTCAGCGGGTCGAACCAGAAATCATTACCGCCGAGTTCGAGCGCGGGGAGTTCGGGGCGGAGCAGGCAGGACACCTTGCCGCGGTTGCCGCCGCCGGCGAGGAGATGGACGCGTTGGTCGGGTCCCCACTGCAGGCTGTTGGCCATCCCTTGGACATTGATGATCTTCAGCCCCGTGCCGAAGCCCGTGAAGACCTTTTCGCGATGGTCGGACACGCCTTTGCCGGCGCGGTCTTCGAAGCGCCAGAGATCGGGCGTCGCCAGGACGTAAAGGCCGCCGTTGGCCCAGATGAGTCCCGTGGGCCAGGGAAGGTCGTCGGCGAAGACGCGGCTCGTCTCGTAATACCCGTCGCCGTCCTTGTCTTCGAGGACCGAGACGCGGCCGAGGTGGGGGATCTCGTCGCGGCGTTCCGAGTAGTCGATCATCTCGCAGACGAACATCCGTCCGCGTTCGTCGAAGCAGACCGCGATCGGATCGCGGACCTGCGGCTCGTGTGCCGCCAGTTGGAGCTTGAAGCCCGGTTTTACTTTCCAGGTAGCGAGCGCGGAGGCCGCCTCGACGGCGGGGTAGTGCGGCAGCTCCTTGGCGGCGTCGACTTTCGGCGCGCCTTTGGAACCGCCGTAGGCTTTTTCATAAGTCGTCGTGGTCTTGATGCCGTCGGCGGCGCCCAGCTGGGCGCTGAGCAGGATGACCAGCAGGAGGAGGATGCGACGCGGGAGACGCATGGGGCACAGGTGAAGATGACCGAATGGCGTCAGGGATAAATCATTAAGACGTGTCCGCAGCAGCTCAGCTTCGCATTGTAATGATTGAAACCGCTTCATTGCGCCCCCAGTTTGGGTCCATGCGCCTCGGCCTGCTTACCCTTTTTGTCTCAGGCCTCGTGGGCTGCGTCAGCGCGCCGACGGCGCGTCTCGAGGTCGTGCGTAGCTGGCCGGCGGCCGAAGCGAACCAAGGCGTGGCCGTGGGGGCGGAGTATTTCTACGCCATCAGTGACCGGACGCTTGGAAAATATGAGAAGTCTTCCGGCCGTAAGGTCGGTGTATGGAACGCCCCGCCCGGCTCGGGGATCAAGCATCTCAACGCAGGCGTCGTCGTCGGCGACCGGTTGGTCTTGGCCCACTCCAACTTCCCCGCCAAGCCGGACGAGAGTTCGTTGGAGTTCTTCGACGCCGTCACCTTGCGACACCTCGGGCGGAAGGTCTTCGTCGACCCGCCGGGCTCGTTGACCTGGGCGGTGCCCGAGCGCGCGGGGTGGTTGGTCTGTTTTGCGCATTACGCGGTGAACAGCAATCCGGCGCAGAGCCGGCTCATCCGTTATGACGCCGATTGGAAGCCCTTGGCCGAGTGGACGTTCCCGTCCGAGCTCCTGGCGCGTTTCGGCATGTTCAGCAGTTCAGGCGGTGGCTTCGGTTTGGACGGCATGGTCTGGGTCTCGGGGCATGACGCGAAGGAACTCTATCGGCTCAGCCTGCCCCCGGGCGGAGGGACCGCACGGTGGCTGGGGACGGTGGGTTTCGTCTCGCGCGGCCAGGCGTTCGCCTGGGATCCGGGGCGGCCGCAGGAGCTTTACTCCATCCAGCGAAAGACCCGGGAGGTCATCGTCTCCCGGCTCAGCGATGGCCGCCCCTAAGCGGGCTTGTTTTCCGGACTGATTGGGGAGATGGTGAGCCACCCCCATGAGTCGTCTCCTGCTATTGCTCTGCGCCCTCGCGGCCAGCGCCGCCGATCGCCAGCCCAACATCATCTATATCCTGGCCGACGACCTTGGCTATGGCGACCTCGGCGTCTACGGACAGAGGCTCATCCGTACCCCTGAACTAGACCGCATGGCCCGCGAGGGCGTGCGCTTCACCCAATTCTACGCCGGCGCGACCGTCTGCGCGCCTTCCCGCAGCGTCCTGATGACCGGGCTGCATCAGGGCCACACCCGCGTACGGGGCAATTCCGGCATCAAGAATCCTGCCGCCCAGTCGCTGCGCAGCGAAGACCTGACCGTAGCCAAGTTCCTGCAGTCAGCCGGCTACCGCACCGCGCTGATCGGCAAGTGGGGCCTCGGAGACGTCGGAGTCGCCGAGGCCGGACTGCCGCGTAAGCAGGGCTTCGACGAATTCTACGGCTTCCTCAACCAGCACCACGCCCACAACCACTTTCCTGACTATCTCTGGCGGAACGAGACGCGCGAGCCTCTGCCCAACGTCGTGACCCCGGTGGGAGACCATGGCGGCGGCTATGCGACCAAGAAGGAGAAGTTCGCGGACGATCTGTTCGCCGAGGAGAGCCTCCGGTTCGTGGAGCGCAATCGCGACCGGCCGTTCTTCCTCTATTGGTCGATGGTCATTCCCCATGCGAACAACGAACGCACCGCCGTGCTCCAGGATGGGGCTGATGCCCCGGACTTCGGTCCGTATGCCGAGGCCTCGTGGCCCGATCCGGACAAAGGACAGGCCGCGCTGGTCACCCTGATGGACAGCTACGTCGGCCGGATGCTGAGAAAGCTTCGTGAACTTGGCATCGACAAGGACACCCTGGTGGTCTTCAGCAGCGACAATGGCCCGCATCGCGAGGCCGGGCAGGATCCCGAAAGATTTGATCCGAACGGTCCGCTGACCGGCTACAAGCGTGACCTGACCGATGGCGGCATCCGCGTCCCCTTCATCGCCTGGTGGCCGGGAAGAATCAGGCCTGGTCGCGAGTCCGGCCATGTCGCCTATGCCGGCGACTTCTTCGCCTCGGCTGCGCAGCTTGCCGGCCGGCCGGCACCCGTCGGCCTGGACTCGGTCAGTTTCGTCCCGACGTTGACCGAAGAAGGAAACCAGCCTGCGCACGAATTCCTCTATTGGGAGTTCCATGAGGGCGGCTTCCGTCAGGCCGCCTTGCTGGAGGGTCGCTGGAAGGGCATCCGCAGCGGAGGCGCCGATCGAACCGTCCGGCTGCACGACTTGAAGAACGACGTCGCCGAGCAGAAGGACGTCGCGGCCGAGCA
>CALPIW020000200.1 GCA_943323725.2 Polynucleobacter meluiroseus
AGATCCGGCGCGAGCACGCGATGACAGCGTTCGGCGAGCGCCACGCCGGCGGACTGCCAGTTGCGCGACGAACCGAGCAGGCCGTGCAACACCACGAGGGGCGCGCCGGCGCCGCCGAGTTCGCGGACGATCAATGGGAGCGGGACAGGCACGGGAAGAAGCCCAAGGTGGAGGCGCCCCGCCCGAGGTCGAACCATTTTCCCGCCGAGGCTTGAACATCAGCCTGCGGAAAGTATGAACGACCCATGCTCTCCCGTCTCCTGCCCCTGCTCGCCTGCGCCGCCTCGGCGTTCGCCGCCATCGAAGTCGTCAAAGTCCCCGGCGCCGAAGACCTGCACGAGCCCTTCAGCATCGCCTTCGACGCCCAGGGCGACGCTTACGGCGTCGAATTCCAGCCGGCCAACCGCGTCTTCAAATGGCACGGCGGCAAGCTCGAGTATATCTCCGGCGTGCAGTGGAACAGCATGGGGAAGGCGCCGAAACTTCCGGCCCCGGCCAAACTCCTCGACCTTGCGCCGGCCGTCTACAACGGCATGCACGATATCTCCATCGCCCCGGATGGCGCCATCTACCTCGCCGACAGCTTCCAGCATCGCATCGTCCGCCTCGACCCGCAGACGCATGTCGCGACGCTCTTCGCCGGCACGGGCAAAGCCGGCTTCGGCGGCGACGACGGCCCGGCCGAGCAGGCGCAGTTCAACATCACCATGTGCGGCACGCTCAGCCCGGACGGCGCGTTCATGACCATCGCCGACATCGGCAACCATCGCGTGCGCCGCATCGACCTCAAGACCCGCGTGGTCACGACCCTCGCCGGCAACGGCCAGAAGGGTCTCCCGAAGGACGGCGACGACGCGCTCAACGCCCCGATGGGCGACGTGCGCGCGACCTGCGTCGCGAAGGACGGCACGGTCTACGCGCTGCTCCGCGGCGGCAATGCGCTCGTGGCGGTCAAGGACGGCAAACTCAACGTGGTCGTGAACAAGGCCGGCAAGAAAGGTCCGGCGACCGACGGTCCGGCGGCCGGCGCGACGATGAACGGTCCGAAATACGTGACGATGGACGCCAAGGGCAACGTGCTCATCCTCGACACGGAGAACCATTGCCTGCGCCTCTTCGACCCGCTCAAGCAGACGATCCGCACGATCATCGGTAACGGTAAGAAGGGCTCCGCGGTCGGCGCGGATTGGGCCGGCACGCAGCTCAATCGCCCGCACGGCGCCCGCATCGGACCCGACGGACGCCTCTACGTGACGGACACGGAAAACAACCGAATCCTCGTCGGTCCGGCCCCTTAAGCGGGGTCAGGCCCGCCGGGCGGGGTTTTTGGGTTTGTCTCTTTCGTCACGGGGCGGTTGGTTCGGGGGTCACTTCACGCCGCAATGTCCTCGACCGGTTCCAGCCCTTCCCGCCGTCCTTTCGGCCCCCGCGCTTTCGTGGGAGCCCACACGGCCTTGGTCACCCCCTTCCTCAACGGAGCGGTGGCCTGGGATGACCTGAAGAAGCTGGTCGAATTCCAGATCCAGCAGGGCATCGACGGCCTGGTCGCCGTCGGCACCACGGGCGAGTCCCCCACCCTCGATTACGACGAGCACATCGAAGTCATCCGGAAGACGGTCGAGTTCGCCGCCGGCCGCGTCCCGGTCATGGCCGGCACGGGCTCCAATGCCACGACCGAAGCCCTCGACCTGACCCAGCGCGCCGACGAAGCCGGCGCCGACGCCTTCCTGCTCGTCGCCCCGTATTACAACAAGCCGAGCCAAGAAGGCCTGTTCCGTCACTTCGCGGTCCTCGCCGAGGCCACCGCCAAGCCGATCATCCTCTACTCCATCCCGGGCCGCTGCGGCATCGAGATCACCGTCGAGACCACCCTGCGCCTCCGGAAGAAGTATCCGAACATCATCGGCATCAAGGAAGCCGGCGGCCAGGTCGAGAAGGCCGCGCGTCTTGTGCGCGAAGCCGATCCGGAATTCATCGTCCTCAGCGGCGACGACTCCCTGACCCTGCCCTTCGCCGAAGTCGGCGCCCAGGGCATCATCTCGGTCGCTTCGAACCTGATCCCGGGTCCGGTGGCCAAGCTCGCCAAGCTCGCGCGCACGAAGCAGTTCGCCGAAGCCAAGGTCCTGCACGACCAGCTCGCCGAGATCTTCAAGACCCTCTTCGTCGAACCCAACCCGGTGCCCGTGAAGCATTGCATGATGCGCGCCGGCATCATCCGCTCGGATGAAGTCCGCCTGCCCCTCTGCGAGATGTCCGAGGCCAACCGCCTCCTCGTCGAGAAGGTCGCCGACGCCACCCTCGCCTCTCTCCGATGAGCCAGCCTATTCGCATCCTCCTCAACGGCGCCAAGGGCCGCATGGGCCTCGCCATCGCCCACGTGGCCGCCTCCGAGAAGGCCGTCATCGCCGCCGGCGTCGACCAAGGCGATGATATCGCCGCGAACATCGGCGCCGCCGACGTGGTCATCGACTTCTCCTTCCACTCCGCGACCCTCGCCGTCGCGCAGCTCTGCGCCCAGCACAAGAAGCCGCTCGTGATCGGCACCACCGGCCACACGGCCGAAGAGAAGGCCGCGATCACCGCCGCCATCAAAGGCCTTCCGGTCGTCTGGGCCGGCAACTATTCCGTGGGCGTCACGCTCCTCAACGCGCTGGTCCGCCAGGCCGCCCGCTCGCTCGCCGACGCCGGCCGCTGGGACGTCGAAGTGCTCGAGATGCACCACCGCCTCAAGAAGGACGCGCCCTCCGGCACCGCCGAGACGCTCCTCAAGATCCTCCTCGAAGAGCGCCAGCTCGCCAAGGAAGCCCTTAAGCATGGCCGCGACGGCCTGGTCGGCGAACGCCCGCTCGACGAGATCGGCGTACATGCCATCCGCGGCGGCGACGTCGTGGGCGACCACACGGTCCTCTTCGCCGCCGAAGGCGAACGCCTCGAACTCACGCACAAGGCTTCCAATCGCGAGATCTTCGCGCGTGGCGCCGTCCGCGCCGCCCGCTGGCTGAAGAGCCAGCCCGCCGGCCTGTACGGGATGGAAGATGTCCTCGGGCTGAAGTGAGAGATAGGTAGAAGCGGTTAGCGGTTGGCGGTTAGCGGATGGGAGAGACATTTTCGGGTGTCAGGTCTCGGCTGCGGGTACGGGCTCGGGCACGGGTTCGGGTATCGGCCCCGGGACCTGCACCTGTACCTGTACCTGAATACCCGAACCAGAGTCCCGACGGCCGAGACCCGGGACCTGAAAATGCCTTTCCATCAACCTGAATTGTCTGCCCTAACCGCTAACCGCCAACCGCTATCCGCCAATACCTACTCTGCCTCACCGCCCCAGCGCAGCCTTCACCAACTGATCGGCGGTGGCGCCGGCGCCGAGTTTGGCCAGCGCGGCGCGCACGCCCTTGTCGGCGTCAGGACCCTTGAAGCCGAGCGCGATGAGCGCGGCGACGGCGTCCGTCGCGGGCGTGGGCTGCGCGGACACGATGGTCGCGGCGGCCGCCGGCGCGACGCCGGGGCCATCGAGGCCGACCTTATCCTTCAACTCCATGACGAGGCGTTCGGCGGTCTTCTTGCCGACGCCGGGACACTGGGAAAGCAGCGCGACGTCACCGCGGATGATCGCATCACGCAGGATCGGCAAAGCCATCCGGCTGAGAATGTTCAGCGCCATCTTGGGACCGACGCCCGACACCTTCTCGACAAGCAGCTTGAAGAACTCGCGTTCCTCGGCGACGGCGAAGCCGTAGAGGGCCTGGCCGTCTTCGCGGAAGACGTGATGGATGAGCAGGAAGACTTCCGCGCCGAGCTTCGGCAGGCGCTCGGCGGTCGTGACGGGGACGTTGACCTC
>CALPIW020000201.1 GCA_943323725.2 Polynucleobacter meluiroseus
CGCGATCGGCGCGGCCGGCGGACCGACGATCATTTCGCAGACCCTCTTGGCGCTGCTGCATATCTTAGACGAAGGCGACACGCCGGCCCAGGCGTTGGCACGTCCCCGTTTCCATCAGCAGTGGAGTCCGGATGAGCTGCGGGTCGAGAAGTCGATGCCCTCCGCCCTGAAGGAAGACCTGCGCCGCCGCGGGCATGTTTTAAAGGAAGTGGACATCATCGGCTCGACCCAGGCGGTCGGCCAACCGGTGAAGGACGGACCTTTTATCGGCGCCCATGATCCGCGCTCCCGCGAGGGCCGGGCCGCGGGGTTCTGACGAAGGCCATAGGCCGCGGGGGGGCAGCGGCCGGTGCAAAAGTGCAAATCGGCCTACGGGCCTGTGCAAAGGTGCAAAAGTGAAAGCATCATTTCGGGTGGCGGGTGGCGGCCCCAGGTGGCAGGTGGCGGGTTTAATCCACTCAGTCCTCTGTTCAGTTGCGGCTATGTCGTGACGCGGTCCCGACCCTACCAGCGCGGCAGAGCCGCGAGGGGGAACGTTGACACGTGGACACGTGGGCAAGGGGCGAAATAAGAGGCACAGTTGACCAGAGGCCCGGAGGCTCGGAAGAGGCGGCACTGTCGTGAAGCGGTCCCACCCTCAGGATTGCGGGATGGAGTGGGAGGGGTATAAGGGAGGTATGAGACACCCCTTGTTCGCGTGGTTCGTCATGGTCGCGTGCGCCGTCACGGCGAAACCCCTGCAGGTCTACATCCTCGTCGGCCAGTCAAACATGGAAGGCCATGCGAAGGTCGAGACGATCGACTATATCGGCGAAGATCCCGCGACGGCGCCGTTGCTGAAGCGCCTGCTCGGACCGGACGGCAAGCCGGCGGCCGCGAAGAACGTGTGGATCTCTTACTACACCGGCATCGGCGAGAAGAACGGGGAAGGCTTCGGTCCGCTGACGACCGGTTATGGCTCGCGGCAGGATCCGACCAAGGACGGCGGCAAGATCGGACCGGAGTATGCGTTCGGCCTGGCGATGGAGCGCGCGGGTAACGGGCCGGTCCTGATCATCAAGGCCGCGTGGGGTGGCAAATCGTTGAACTACGATTTCCGTTCGCCGGGCGCGGGGCCGTATCCGCGGACTCCGACCGACCTCGAGAAGGACCGGCATCCGCTCGCCGGCTCCGGGCATTATTACCGGCTCATGATGGCGCACGCCAAGCAGGTGCTCGCGAACCCGGGACGCGTCTGCCCGGCTTACGATCCCAAGGAAGGCTATGAGCTGGCCGGCTTCGTCTGGTTCCAGGGCTTCAATGACATGGTCGACGGGAATTTCTATGCCAAGCAGCCCAAAGGCGCGGCCGGCAACCGCTTCGCGCTCTACTCGGATTATCTCACCGCCTTCATCCGCGACGTCCGCCAGGACCTCGGCGCGCCCAAGCTGCCGTTCGTGATCGGCGTGCTCGGCGTCGGCGGCAAGGATCCCGGCAGTGAGGACAACCTCGCCTTCCGCGAGGCCATGGCCGCGCCGGCGGCGCGAGCGGAGTTCCAGGGCAACGTGACCGCCGTGCGGACCGCTCCGTTCTGGGACGAGAAATTGGGCGCGATCCAGGACAAGAAGGACAAGGTCCGCCAGATGGCCTTCGAGCTCAAGAACAAGGGCAAGCGCTCGGCCAATGCCGACGGCAAGATGACCGACGCGCAGCAGAAGGCCTATCTCAAGGATTACGAAGCCAAGCTGATCACCCCCGAGGAGGCTGCGATGCTCAAGCGTGGGGCGTCCAATGGCGGCTACCATTACCTCGGTTGCGCCAAGACCTTCGCGCTCATGGGCGAAGCGTTCGCCGAAGCCAGCCTCCGGATGCGCGCCGCCCAGAAGTAGGCCGCGAGGCGAGGTCGCGGCGGCTTACTTCGGCGCTTTGCCGTAGTAAGGAAACCGGTCCCACGCATCGTAGGCCTCATCGAGGCGAGGGTCATGCGTGTCGCGCATCCAGGCGTCGACCCGGGCGCGTTGAGCGGCGAGGTCCGCCGCGTAAGCCGGATCGGCGGCGATGTTCGTCAGTTGATCCGGATCCTTGCGCAGGTCGTAGAGTTCCTCGCGGGCGCGTTTCCCGAAGATGCGGGCGAAGAACGGCCGGCCCAGGGCGTCATGCTGATGGGCGAGCAGGAAGTCCTTGGTCGCGGTCGTATCGACGTCGCCGAAAGGGCGGCCGTGCAGGAAGAGATTATCCGGATCGCCGGCCGGCCAGCGGTCGGGGCGCAGATTGCGGACGTAGAGGAAATCGCGGGTCCGGACCGCGCGCATCGGGTAGCTCAGGTGACCGTGGCGCACGTCGGCATGACGTTCGCGCTCGATGAAGACCGCCTCGCGGCCGGCGGCGGTTTCGCCGCGGAGCAGGCCCGTCAGGCTGCGCATCGTCATCGTCGAGGGCGGCCGCAGCCCGGCGGCCTCAAGGAAGGTCGGGGCGAGGTCGCCGAGATTCACGAAGGCGTCGACCTTCGTCGCCGGTCGGGCCGCCTTGCCCCAGCGGACCGCGAGCGGGACCCGGGAGCCTTGGTCATAGCAATTGCCGAGACCGCGGGGCATCTGCCAGCCGTTGTCGGAGCAATAGACGATCAGCGTCCGGTCGAGTTCGCCCGCGGCTGCGAGCGTCGCCAGCACGGCGGCGGCTTCGCGGTCCAGGCGGACGATGCCGCCGTAATAATTCAACAGGTCGAGGCGCACCTCTTCGCAATCGGGCAGCTCGGGCGGAATCGTCAGCCGGGCCGGATCGAGTCCGGCCTGCCGGGCGTCATCCAGATAGGGACGTCGGCCGGCTTTCGTCGCCGTGTCGGTGTTGCCTACCCAGAAGAAGAACGGCTGACCCGGCCGGCGGGCTTGCAGGAAAGCTTCAAGGCCCGCGAACTTCGGGCCGACCGGGTTTTCTTTCCAGCCGGAGACCTCGGCGTTGCCGGGCGCCCACGGTTTGCCCTGGTAGCCGATCGCATAGCCGGCCTCGCGGAGCAGCTGCGTGACCACCGGCGTATCCTGCGGGAAGCCGCTCCAGAGCGAGGCGCGTTCGCCGAGTTCATGGACGGCGCGCCCGGTGAGCAGGCTCGAGCGGCACGGCGAGCAGGACGGCGCCGGATTGAACGCATGCGTGAACAGCACGCCTTCCTGGGCGATCCGATCGAAGGCCGGCGTGCGCGCGTGCGGATCGCCGAGGATGCCCGCATGGGGAAAGCGCCAGTTGTCGCCGAGGATCAGCAGGATGTTCGGACGATCCGCCGCGCCGGCGTGGAGCGCGGACACGAGGAGCAGGCAGAGAGTGGCGGTGAGGCGCATGGCGGCAGGGCCCTGGGGGCGAGGGCTCGAGGATGAGAAGATAGGGGCGAGGGTACGGGGTGTCGAGTGTGTGGGATGGAGCGTAAGCGAGAGGCGGAGAGGGCACGCGAGTCGTCGGGACTTTGTCAGGTTCCAAGGGGGCGGTCGTCGGTTCGCGAACGGACGTGATAGTGATTACGTCCCTACCTCAGGATTGCAGGCGGGCGGAGGTGGGGTAAGGTGAGGGCATGCTGATTCCGATCGAAGAACTGAAGATCTTGTATCAAGGAGCCATCGCGAATGTCACGGACTCACCGCCTCGACCGGTCTTGTCGGCCGAGCGCTATCAGGGCGGGTTCGGCTTCCTCCGCAACGGCGTCGAGTACCGGCTGGCTTTCGACGCCCTCGACTCGCCCGAGTGCATGACGTTGCAGACGAATCTCGATTTCATCAGTGGTCGCGCCGGCCTGGAGGTCATGCGTCGGCATGTCGCCCAACTCAACGCGGAGAAGAAGGGCGTCAAGTTCGTCCTCGTCGAAGCCCCGGC
>CALPIW020000202.1 GCA_943323725.2 Polynucleobacter meluiroseus
CCTCGCGGACGTCGTGGGCGCGACCCTCGACCTTGACGGTACCGTGCAGACGGTCCGGACGCTGGAAGGCGCCGGATCCACGGGCGGCGCGGTCCAGCTCGGCGCCACCGGCGCGCTCACCGTCGGGGCCAACACCGCCTTCGGCGGCACGGTCGCGGGTTCCGCCACCAGCCAGCTCGTCAAGGCAGGGGCCGGCGTGTTCACCATGGGCCCGACCAGCGCCCTGACCGGCACGGTCGCGGTCAATGTCAACGGCGGCGCCTTCTCGTTCGGCGGGGCCGCGGGTGCCAATGTCTCGGTCAATGTCGCCAATACGGCCGTGCTGCGCGGCGCGGGCGCTTTCCTCGGCACGGTCAACGTCGCCAACGGCGGCGTCGTCGAAGCCGGCAACGGCGTCTCGGGCAACCTGTCCGTCGCCAGCCTCGTCCTGGGCGCGGCCTCGGGCGATCTCGCCACCCTCCGTTTCCGTAACATCGACCAGGCCGGTTCCGCTTCGGTCCTGAACATCGGTACGCTCACCGCCAACGGCGGCGCGAACTCCGTCTCCCTCTCGGCCGTCAACGGCGGCGCGCTGGCCAACGGCACCTACCTGCTCGCTAACTTCACCACCCCGCTGGCGGACTTCACCGCCTTCACCGTCGGTGCGATCTCCGGTCTCGGCGGCCGTCAGTCCGGCTCGCTCGTCACCAGCGACCTCAGCAAGCTCTCCCTCCTCGTCTCCGGTGACTCTGTCCGCTGGCAGGGCGATGTCCTCGGCTTCGCCGACCCTGTTTGGCATATTCCGGGCGGCGCCAACAATCTCCGTATCGTCCCGGGCGACGCCCCGACCGACTTCCGTGCCAACGACGCCATCGTCTTCAATGACGCCGCCTTCTCCGGTTCGGTCCAGGTCAGCGAAGGCGCGGTCGTCCCCTCGAGCGTCACGTTCGAAAACGCGACCCTGGCTTACGCCTTCAGCGGCGACTATGGTATCACCGGCGCGACCGGCATCGTCAAGAACGGCGCGGCTCAGGTCACCTTCGCCAACGTCGGTAACGCCTTCACCGGCGGGGTCATCGTCAACGCGGGCACGCTCGTGTTCCAGTCCGCTCAGACCATCGCCGGCGGCCTCACGGTCAACGGCGGAAATCTCGTGCTCGGCGCGGCCAACACCCTTTCGGGCAACGTCGTCCTGAACGGCGCGGGCAGCCTCACCTTGGGCGCCGCGGGCGCCCTCGGTTCCGGCAACAGCCTCGCCTTCGGTTCCGGTGCGTCCGGTGAGTTCAAGCTCGCCGGCAATTCGGTCACCCTTTCCGGCCTGAGCACGCATGCCACGGTCGGCACGCCCACCGTCGTCAACGGCGTCTCCGCGACGACCGCCACGCTCACGGTCGACGTCGCTTCAGGCACAAAGACTTTTGCCGGCGTCCTCGCCGACGGCAGCCTGGGCACGTTGGCTTTCGCCAAGTCCGGCGCCGGCACCTTCGTCCTGACCGGCGCGAACACGCTGACCGGCGGGACGACCGTCTCCGCGGGCGCGCTCCAGGTGGGGGCGGGCGGTTCGCTTGGTTCCGCGACGATCGCTTCCGGCGCCTTGCTCTCCTTCGACCGGGGCGACGCCTTCACCTATGCGGGCGCCACCTCCGGCGCCGGTTCCGTCTCCGTCGTCGGCGGCGGCAACATGACCATCACGGGCGCCCTCAGCCATAACGGCGGCACCTTGGTGGGCTCCGGTCAGATCCTGACCCTCGGCACCGGCAGCTCGGTCGGAGGGGCTGGCGCCCTCACCGTCGATGGTTCCCTCAAGGTCAACACGACCGGCTCGGCCGCCATCGGCTCCGTCATCGGCGGCGTCGGCAGCCTCACGGTCGACGCGGGCACCCTCGTGCTCACGGGCGCGAACACCTATCAGGGGACGACCACGGTCGCTTCCGGCGCCACGCTGCAGATCGGGGTGGGCTCGGTCGACGGCGCTCTGCCTCCCTCGGCCGTCGTGGCCAACAGCGGTTCGCTCGTCGTATCCCGCTCGGGTTCGCTTACCTTCGCTAACACCGTCAACGGCACCGGTGACTTCGTGAGCCGCATGACCGACGGCGGCGTGCTGACGCTCACCGGCGTCAACGGCTATTCTGGCGCCACCAAGGTCGAGAACGGCACCCTCGTCATCGGTTCGACGGCCGCCTGGGCCAACTCCACCGCGGTCGTGCTGGGCAGCGTCGGCAAGAGCGCGACGCTCGAGCTCAACGGCTTCAGCAAGTCCTTCTCCAACCTCGCGACCCTCGGCGTCGCCGGCGACCAGACCGTCCGCAACAGCGGCGTCGGCACCGCCACGCTGACCTTCACCGACGCCGGCGTCGTCTCCTTCGGCGGCGCCTTCGTCGAGTCCGCGGCCAACACGCGCATCGCGATCGGCTATGCGGGCGGCGGCGTCCTGGCCTTCGGCAGCACCAATGACTACACCGGCGGCACGGTGATCACGAACGGCACCGCCCGCCTCGGCGCGAACAACGCGTTCTCCGTCGGCGCCCTGACCTTGGGCGGAGCCGGCACGGTCGGCCGCCTCGACCTCGGCGGCTTCAATCAGACGGTCTCGTCGCTGGCCCTGGGCGCGGGCGCCGTCGCCGGCGACCAGCTGGTCGGCAACAGCAGCATCGTCGCCGACTCGGTCCTCACTTACCTCGGCGGCGCGACTTCCCTGGGACTCGTGATCCAGGACACCTTGGGCGTCGGTACGCGCAAGACCGGCCTGAACCTGGCCGGCACCGGCCTGTTCACCTTCCTCGGCGCCAACACCTACACCGGCACGACCACGATCGCCGCCACGACGACCGCCCAGGTCGGCGCGTTCGGCTCGGTCGGCGCCATCGGCCGCGGCCCGATCGACAACGACGGCACCTTGATCTTCGCCCGGACGGACGACTACGTCATGCCCGCCGGCAACATCGTCACCGGCAACGGAGCCGTGACCCTCGGCAGCACCGGCAAGGTCATCGTCTCCGCCCCGGGGCAGTTCGACACCGCCGGCGTGCTCAACTTCGGCAACGTCGCCGGCTCCACCGTCGTCTCGAAGCTGGATCTCACGGCCGGCGGCGCGACCTTCGGCCAGATGGTCGTCCGCACGCGCAGCGCGCTCGCCGACAACGTCATCACCGTCGGCGCCGGTCACACCCTGCGCGTCGACGGCGCGGTCACCGTCGGTTATAACTCCAGCGCCACCACCGTCACGCGCCTGGTCCTTGACGGTGGCGGCGCGTTCGTCATCGGCAGCGTCGGCAACTCCGCCCTCATCAATGTCCAGCTCGGCGCCAACACCACCACCAACGTCACGAACCGGGCGGTCGTCGACATGTCGGGCCTGTCGTCTTTCTATGCCGGCCTCGCCGGCGGTACCCTCCGCGTGGGCGACACCAGCAACGCCAACGGCGGCGCCGGCGGCGGCGCGGGATCCCAGCTGATCCTCGCTCCGACCAGCACCATCGTCGCGGCGAGCCTCATCGTGGACGCCGAGACCGACAATATTACCCAGACGCTGCGTCTCGGCACGGGCGTCAACACCCTGAACGTCAACACCATCACCGTCGCCACCAATCGTTCGGACGGCCTGGTGAGCTTCCTCGACGCCAACCTCGGGTCGCTGGTCATCCGCAATCGCGCGGGCACGGGCCGCGCGGCCATCAACATCGGCGTGGTTTCCTCGACGACAGGCGCGCTGACCTTCGCGGATATGGATCTGCGGGGACACACCATCGACATCCTCGCGAGCACGCTGAGCGTCGGCGGACGCACCGGTAATGACGGCAACTCGACCACGGCTACGTTCAGCATGAGCGCGGGCACGCTCAATGCGACTTCCGTC
>CALPIW020000203.1 GCA_943323725.2 Polynucleobacter meluiroseus
CGGACGCTACTACCGCGCGGCCGCCAACGGCGACCAGGCCGAGTGGGTCCTGAGCGACGCCCTGTTCGGCGTCCTGATGGCGGAGACGGCCGGCCTGCGGGGACTCCTGCCCGCCGATCATGTCACCGCGCACCTGCGCCGCGTGGCGGACCGCAACTGGCGTGAGTTCGGCAAGGGCGAATTCGGACCGGCTTTGCTGGCCCCGCCCGAGGGGCCGATCCCCACCGATCGCCTGCAGGTCGGCGAGGTGATCGTCGGCAGCGCGCGCTCCACGGCGGCGCTCATGCAGAGATTCGGCCTGCGCGAAGACGGCGGCGCCATGGCCGACGCGGTCAACCGGACGCTCTACCAGCGAAGTGGGCTGCAGTTCCGCACGCCGGCCGCCTTGGGCGCGGGCGGCACATTCCGGGCTCCTTCCAATCTGCGTCCGCTGGCGAGCTGGTATTCGCTCTGGCCCGAACGCCAGTAGCAGCGAGGATTCCTGCGTCGACCCTGAACGCACCCTCCGGCCCGCCAGATCCGTCTGGCGGGCCTTTTTGTGGGCGGACGGTCCGGCCTGCTTACGCTCTTCCCTTGATGGGGGCGCTCCCCCAGTCTGCCGGCATGACGTCTGCCCCCGTCCTGCCGTCGGCCTCCCTCAGCCCGATATTCCGGCTCATCTGGCTGGGACTACTGCTGCTCGGCGGCGTCGCTTCGGCGCGCACGCCGAACATCCTGCTGATCCTCGCCGACGACCTCGGCTACGGCGACGTCCGTTGCTACAACGACCAGGCGAAGGTGCCGACGCCGAACCTCGACCGGCTGGCCCGCGAGGGCGTCCGCTTCACCGATGCGCATAGCCCCGCGACCGTGTGCACGCCGTCGCGCTACGGCCTCCTGACCGGCCAGATGCCCTTCCGGATTCCGCGGGGCGGCGTCGTCTTCACCGGCACGGGCGGACCGTCCTTGATCGGGTCGGACCGACTGACCCTGCCCGCGATGCTCAAAGCCCAAGGTTACGCTACGGCCGCCGTGGGCAAATGGCACCTCGGCCTGACCTTCCGTGACGCCGCGGGCGGGCCGCTCCAGGCGGGCCGACCCGAAGACGCCCGGCGCATCGACTTTGCTCGCCGGATCGAAGGCGGCCCGCTCGATCACGGATTCGAAAGCTTCTTCGGCACGGCCTGCTGTCCGGGCACCGACTGGCTCTACGCTTACATCGACGGCGACCGCATCCCGACTCCGCCCACGGGGCCGCTGGATCGCGCGAAGCTCCCTCGTCACCCTTACGCCAACGATTGCCGGCCCGGCATCGTCGCGACCGACTTCGACCTGCCGGAGATCGACGAGCAGTTCTTGCGGCGCAGCCGCGATTTCCTCGCCCGCCAAGCCCGGGCGGAGCCGCGTCGGCCGTTCTTCCTCTACCACGCCACCCAGGCGGTGCACCTGCCTTCGTTCGCGAGCGAGCAATACCGCGGCAAGAGCCCGGCCGGACCGCACGGCGACTTCATCGCGGAGTTCGATGCGCATGTCGGTCTGCTGCTCGCCGACCTCGAGAAGCACGGCCTGGCCGAGGACACCTTGGTCATCATCTCGAGCGACAACGGACCTGAAACCACGAGCGCCATGCGCATGCGCGCCGACCACGGGCATGACGGCGCCCGCCCGTGGCGTGGCCTGAAGCGCGACGCCTGGGAAGGCGGTCATCGGGTCCCGCTCATCGTGCGTTGGCCCGGACGCGTCAAGCCAGGCATGATCAGCGACCGGACCATCAGCCTCACCGACGTCATGGCCACCGTGGCGGAAATCACGGGGCAGGCCCTCCCCGCGCCGGCCGCCGAGGACAGCATCAGCTTCCTGCCCACGCTCGAAAGCCGCACGCAACCCGGACGACCCTTCCTGCTCACGCAGGCCGCCGGAGGCGCGGCCACGTTGACCATCCGGAAAGGATCATGGAAACTGATCACGCACGCCGGCTCCGGCGGCAATCGCTACGACCGCGGCGAACTGAAGGATATCGTGCCGCCGGGCCCCTCGCGGGAAACCAGCCCGCAGCTCTACGACCTTTCCCAAGACCCGGGCGAGACCACGAACCTGGCGACCCAGCGCCCCGAGATCGTGCAGGAACTCCAGGCCCTCCTCACGGCTACGCGGGCCAGCGGCCGGAGCCGGCCTTGAGTGCGGTGGTGGCCATCTCGCGGAAGATGCGGATGTGTTCCAGCTCGTGACGTCCCTTGGGATGGACGAGCACGAGGTTGTCGTGGCCCAGGACGCCCGAGGCGTCGCGATGCGCGAGCCCGGCCTGCTTGACCTCGGGGAACGACATCGCCTCGATCGCGGACCGGGTGAGGATCGCCACGCCTATGCCGAGGCCGACATAGTTGAGGATCGAGGGCACATTGCCGGCGGTCATGGCGACGTTGACCTTCAAAGTCAGGCCAGCCTTGGCCACCACATGATCGAACTGCAGACGAGAACTGGAATCCTCCCCTGCCAGGATCAAGGGGTGGGCGAGGATGTCGCGCAGGCTGAGCTTGCGGACCTTGCCGAGCGCATGCCCCGCGGGGAAGATCAACTCGAACGGATGGCTGGCGAGCGGGACGACCGAAAGCCGCGGCGGCAGGACCACGCCGGAAGGCGCACCCACGAGCGCCAGATCCGCGCCGTCGGACTCCACCATGCCCCACGCTACTCGCGAAGGAGCGTCGATCAGGGTCAGCCTGACCGACGGCTGCGTCCGCCGATATGCGGCGATCACATCGCGCAGCGGACTATTGAGCACCGAGGCCGGCGCGGCCAGGCGCAGCACCCGCTCCGCTCCTGACTGCAGGTCCAAGAACAACTTACGCAAGGAATCGAAACCCTCGACCAACGGAGCCGCCAGCCGCATCAACCGCTCGCCATCCTCGGTGAGCCGCACGGACCGGCCCTTGGCCGTGACGAAGCGGACGCCGTAATCATCCTCCAACGCCCGTAGCTGCCGCCAGACCGAGGGCGTGGCCATGCCGAGCGAACGGGCGGCGGCGGCGAAACTACCATGGCGGGAGATCTCGAAGAGCGCGCGGATCTGCCGGAAGCGTACTTCCTTGAAATACCGGCGCTCCTCGCCGGCTGCGGACGTTGGCTTCGCTTTCATTGTTCCCATAGCAATGACTTTTAGGAAAATGGTTTCATAAGGCAACGATTATGGATTGAGGGAAGCGCCGGTTACGGAATGCTGACCCCGATGCGCCCCACCCTTGCCTTGCTCCTTGCTCTGCTCTCTGCGCCGCTAGTCACGCACGCCCAGACGACGTCCAAGCCCGCGACGGTCCGCGACCACCTCTGGCTCTTCGCCTGCCCGCCGGGCGGCGACGCCGAGTATCTGGAGAACGCCGGATACCGCGGCGGCTCCCGCATGACGCCCGTGGAGGGCGCCCATTGGCTGGACATCCCTAATCTCGTCTTCGTCACCCAGGATCATACTCGACCCAGCCTGCGATGGGCGGAGATCAAATGGAAGGCGAAGACGACGATGGACCAATGGGCGATCTCGTTCGAGTCACTGAAGAAGGTCAGCTGGTCCGCGGTCGGTTCCAGCGGCAGCGGCGGCCTCAAGACGCTGCCCGACATCGTCTCGATCGCGAAGACCTATCCCCACGTGACGAGCGTCTACCTCGATGACTTCGTCAAAGATCGTCACCGCCGGGAGGACAAGGCTTTCGCCGGACGGCCGGCGATGTCCGAGGAGGAACTGAAGTCCATGCGCGCCCAGCTCTCAAAGGTCGGCCGACCGAAGGAAGTCTGGACGACTCTCTACGCCTACGACCTGGATCCGCAGCACCCCGACTACACCCACTGCGAACCGCCGC
>CALPIW020000204.1 GCA_943323725.2 Polynucleobacter meluiroseus
CGCCCTACTCCCGCGAATCGGCGACCCACGCTGCCTGACCTGCGGGCATCCCTTCGAAGGCATCCTCGAGGGCGACCGGGCCTGCCCGCACTGCCTCGACCTTCGACCGGCGTTCGGGAGGGCGGTCTGCGCCTTCCGCGCCTGCGGACCCGCCCGCCGGATTGTCCACCGCATCAAATACGAACGTTGCCCGTTCCTGGCCGACGACCTTGCCGCGGCGGCCATCGAAGACGAAGTCTTCCGCCGCCATCTGGCCGGCTCGGTCCTCGTCCCCGTCCCTTTGCACTCTGCCCGCCGGCGGGACCGCGGGTATAATCAGGCCGAACGGATCGCCGGGCGACTCGCGTCCCTCGTCGCCGGGTGTCAGGCCGAGACGCTGCTTCGTAAGCAACATGAGACCGTCTCGCAGACCCGGCTCGGTCGGCAAGAGCGCCGGAAGAATGTCGCGGGGGCTTTCGTCCTCGCCGAAGGGAAGTCCGTCGGCCCGACTAAGCGCTATGTCGTCATCGACGACGTCCTCACCACCGGCGCGACCCTGCATGCCTGCGCCATCGCGCTACGCCAAGCCGGGGCGGAGTTGGTCGATGCCGCGGCGTTGGCGCATGGGTAGGGCAGAGCGGAGGGCTGAGTCGATGACTGCATCGAGGGCTGAATGGAGGGCTGAATTGAAGATGTAGCCAAGGGTCATGGGTAGGGATGCGATGACATCGCATCCGCCAGGCCGCCGCAGGGCGGCCGCAGGTAGGGGCGTGGCTTTGCCGCGCCCTCCGAAGAGAGAAGTGCACGATGAATCGTGCCCCTACCTTGGTTCGCCCTACGGCGAACGTTTCACAGCTTAGGACGCGATAGTGATCACGTCCCTACCTCGATACAGAGGAAGAGCCAAAGGGAGACCGGAAACCGGGAGGCTTGCTTCGGCCATAATTAATAACCCCAGCCAATCATCCGGTCTCCGGTTTCCCTTTGAGCCATGTCTCGCTGCCTTACTTCTCCACCGGCCTTGCGGGCGGTACCGTCCACTGACCGGCGGCCAGCTCCAGCACGCCGAGCAATGCGCCATTCTCGATGAAACGAACCCGGACGTATTCTTTTTTCGGGACGTAAAGGGCGAAATCCTGTTTGAACATCGCCGCATTGCCACGGGAGGCGCGGGTTGGTCCAGCGTAACGATAATAGACCGTCAGTTCGTTCCCGGCTTCCTCGACCCGTTCCGTCACGAATTGCTTCTGGCTGAGTTTGGGGACCAGCCTACATACGAGCAGGATCTGGCTTTTCAGGAAGAATTCCGGCTTGGGGGCGTAGGGTCGGTCGGCCCCCATGACGCCGGCCGGATGATAGATCCGATCATAGTCCTCGGGCGTGCGGATGACGGCATAAAGCACCGGATGTTTCGCGTCATCCCAGTTGCCGACAAAGTTCAGGAAAGCCCCGAGCTCTTGTCGCTCGTAGGCGACCGGACGACCCGACGTCGAAGCGGAGGCGCAGCCGGCGAGCAGAACGACGGCCAGACTCATGAGGACTTTGCGCATTCGCATACGGATATCCTACGACCTGACCCTGACGTGAAAAGCCCCTTCTCGATGAGACAAATCCTTCCCATGTCATGGGCAGGGCCAGCACCACGTGCTGTCATAAGTGCAAAAGTGCAAATCGGCCTTTGGCCTGTGCAAAGGTGCAAATGTGAGAGACGTTTCAGGTGACGGGTGACGGCCACGGGCATCGGGAACTCGGGCATCGGCATTTCAGCCATCAGCCGCGGGCGCCTGGAGCCGGCTGCTGAAGGCTGAACGGCCGACCCCCGAAAGGCCAATGCCCCGGGGGCTGTCACCTGTCACCCTATATGTGCATCCCACCTTTGCACTTTTGCACGCGGCGTAGCCGCAGTTGCACCCTTGCACGGCCTTGGCGGCTATGCCGCCAGCGCCGCATCAAGTTCAGCTTCGCTGAATCCCATCTTCTTCACCACGAAATCCCGCATATCCGGCGCCAGCGGCGCCGTGAAAGTCCGCGTGATGCGCGGCGGGAAACGAAACTCGAGCTTGGCGGCGTGCAAAGCCTGGCGGCCCATCTCGAGCGCGGCGCCGAGGCGCTTGGTCCAGCCGTGCGCGACGAATTCCATGTAGAGCGAATCGTCGCCGCCGTAGAGCTTGTCGCCGATCACGGGCAGCCCGAGCCAGAAGGCGTGGGCGCGGATCTGGTGCTTGCGGCCGGTGTGCGGCTGCACGCGCGCGAGGGTGTAGCCGTTGCGGACGAGTGCCGGCTCGAAGAACGTCGCGGCGGGCAAAGCACCGGGGCCTTCGCGGACCGCGGTCTTCACCACGACCTGGCTGGTCTCGTCGGGGCCGAGCGGCTGGTCGACCATGACGGGCTCCTTGAGTTCGCCCTTGAGCAGCGCGTAGTAGGTCTTGAGCACCATGCGTCGCTCCATCGCGGTCTGCGCGGCGGACGCGGCGTCATAATGCTTGGCGACGAGGATCACGCCGCTGGTCTCGCGGTCGAGGCGGCTGACGAGGTGCGAGACTTCCATCTGCTTCCATTCCTTGACCGCGCCGACGAGCGAGGACCACGGGCCGTCCTTCGACGGGTGGCAGACGAGCCAACCCGGCTTGTCGAAGACCATGTAGTCGTCGTCCTCCTCGATGAGCCACTTCGGCAGCTCGGCCGGATCCACCTTCGGCGTGGTGCTGCTCGGCGGGACGAAGGAATAGTCGGTCATCGGACGGGCGGCAGGCGATCCTGCCAGGCGTCGGGCAGGCCTTGGCCGCGGAAGCGCGCGAGGACTTCGCCGACGAGATAGAGCGAGCCGAGGACGACGAGCGTCTCGCCGGCGGCGGCGCAGGTCGCGGGCGACGGAAAGAGTTCGGCGACGGACGCGCGACGGACCTCGCCGCGGAAACCGGCCGGCACCAGCGCGGCGAGTTCTTCGACCGAGCAGGCGCGCTCGTTGTCCGGACGCACGAGCACGAGCGTGGCAGCGTGACGCGCGGCAACCTCGACGAGCGGGCGGGCGCGTTCGCTGCCGAGCGCGCCGACGATGACGGTCGGCGAGGCCAGCGAGGCGAGGAGCGGCTCGACGACGCGGGCGCCCTCTTCGTTATGCGAACCATCGACGATCAGGCGACGCCCGTCGGCGAGGCGGTGCGATTGCCAGCGGCCGGCCCACTCGACCGTCAGCAGGGCCGCGCGGGCCTTGGCGTCGTCGATGGGCAGGCGCGTCGCGAGCTCGCACGCGAGCAGGGCCGCGCCGGCGTTACGACGCTGGTGTTCGCCCGGCAGGCTGACTTCCGGCAGCCCTAGCGGGAATCGGTCGCGGACGAAGTGCAGCGGCGCACCGACGGCCTTAGCGCGGGCGACGATGACCGCTTCGGCTTCCGGGGGGACGTCGCCGACGACGCACGGGACGCCCGGCTTGATGATGCCCGCCTTCTCGCCGGCGATGGCCGCGTGGGTGGGCCCGAGATACTCCTGGTGGTCGAGTCCGATCGACGTGATCACGCAGACCTCCGGCGCGCAGATATTGGTGGCGTCGAGCCGGCCGCCGAGGCCGGTCTCGAGCACGGTCACGTCGACGCGGCGCGCGGCGAACTCGACGAAGGCCGCGGCGGTGATCAGTTCGAAGAACGTCGGCGCGGCCTCCGGGTCTTCGGCGCGGATGGCTTCGTAATGCGGGCGCAGCGCTTCGGCATGGGCGACGACCGCGGCGTCGGAGAGCGGCGTGCGGTCGACCTGGATGCGTTCGCCGATGGCGACGAGGTGCGGGCTGGTGTAGAGACCGACGCGGCGGCCCTGCGCGCGCTGGATCGCTTCGATCATCGCGCAGACGGAGCC
>CALPIW020000205.1 GCA_943323725.2 Polynucleobacter meluiroseus
CGACCTGGCCGAGGCCGCCGTCGATGATGACCAGTTCGGGGAAGGCGCGGTGCTCTTCGTGCAGACGGGTGTAGCGGCGGCCGACCACTTCCTGCATCGAGCGGAAGTCGTCGTTCCCTTCGAAGGACTTGATCTTGAAGCGGCGGTAGCCGGACTTGTCGGCCTGACCGTCGACGAAGCGCACCATCGACGCGACGGCGAGCGTGCCGGAGATGTGCGAGATGTCGAAGCACTCCGCCGTGGCGGGAGGGCGCTCGAGGCCGAGGGCGGCGGCGAGCGAGGCGAGGGCGCCGGCTTCGTCGCGGCGCGGCAGGGGATTCTCGCGGAGGAAGCGGCGTGATTTTTCCGTCGTGCGCTTCAGCGCGTCGAGGAGGTCGCGGAGGCTCGCGGCTTTCTCGTAGTCGCGTTCCGCGGCGGCCTTACGCATGTCGGCCTCGACCTGTTCGGCCCAGCTCTCGACTTTGCCTTCGAGGAACGCGCACGCCTCGGTCACGCGCACGGCGTATTCCTCGGCGGTGATCACGTTGCCGTGTTTCTGGATCTCGGCGCGGGCGTCGTCGTAAAGCTTCCACGTCCCGTCCGGCTGGGCGACCGGGTTGCTGTCGGCGAGCAGGATGCCGAACTTCTTGCGCATCTCGTTGAGCGTGCGGCGGACCGCCTGCTGGTGAGGGAAGGGGCCGAAATAGCGGCAGGCATCGGTCGTGCGGGCGCGGACGATGCGGAAGCGGGGCAGGGGGTCGGCGAGGTCGACCCGGACCTGGGGGAACTGCTTGTCGTCGCGGAAAAGGATGTTCCACCGGGGGCGCCAGCGTTTGATCAGCTTGCCTTCTAGAAGGAGGGCTTCGGTCTCGGACCGGACCTCGTGCCATTCCATGTCCGCCACCGTATCCATCATCGCGGCCACTTTGGGCGTCATCCGCTGGCGGGGCACGAAATAGGAGGCCAGGCGCTTCTTGAGGTCCTTGGCCTTACCTACGTAGACGACCAGCCCGGCGGCGTCCTTCATCAGGTAGACGCCCGGGGTATGGGGGGCACGCCGGGCCTTGGCCTTGGGCGAAAGTTCTTCCCGGTCGGTTTGCATTTTGGGCCTGAGCCTCTAACCCTGCTGGCACGCCCCGTTTCCGCAAATGCTTTCCTGCAACAGCCGACCCAGACAGGTCCTCGTCATCAACGTGGGCGACGAGCTCCTCGACGGCCTCCGCGAGAACGGCCACCTTCTCTGGTTGGGCGAGCACCTCGCCCGCCGTGGTCTGCCCATCACCCGTTCCCTGGTCGTCCGTGACGACGCCGCCGAAATCGCCCGCGCCGTCGGCGAAGCTTGGGGCGCCTACGACCTCATCGTCACCACCGGCGGCATCGGACCGACCTCCGACGACCATACGCGCGAAGCCGTCGCCGGGGCGCTCGGACTTTCCCTCACCCATGTGCCCGCCGCCGAGCAGGCCCTACGGGAGCGCTTCAAGATGATCGGCCGCAAGGTCGCCGTCGCGGATCTCAGTCAGTGCTACGTCCCGGCCGGCGCCGACTCGCTGCCCAATCCGCGCGGCACCGCGCCCGGCGTCTTCCTGCATCGCGACGGTCGCGCGCTCGTCATGCTCCCCGGTCCTTCGCTCGAACTCCGGCCGATGTTCGAAGACGAAGTCGTGCCCCGCCTCCGTCAGGTCGGCTGCGCCTGCCAAGGCGAAGCCTACGTGCAGGTGCGCACCTTCGGTATCGGCGCCGTGCCCCTCGAGGCGATCGTCCGTCCGCTCCTCGCGCCGGGCATGGCCCTTAGTTTCGGTACGCATACCGGCGTCGTCGACGCCCGCATCTCGTCCGCCGGCGGCGGCGCCACGGCCGACCAGCTCTGCGAAGTCGCCCGCAAGATCCGCGACGCGGTCGGCGAAGATTTCGTCGCCACCGGCCACGCCTGTCTCGCCACGCTCGTCGTCGAGCAGCTGCGCAGCCTCGAGAAGACCGTCGCCCTCGCCGAGTCCTGCACCGGCGGTCTCCTCGCCAACGCTTTCACCGACGTCCCCGGCGCTTCGAAGGTCTTCGCCGGTTCGGCTGTCTGCTATGCCAACGACGCCAAGGTGAACATCCTCGGCGTCCCCGACTGCCTTATCGCTCAGCATGGCGCCGTCTCCGCCGAGTGCGCCGCCGCCATGGCGACGGGTGCCATCGAGAAGTTCGGCTCCGATTACGCCATCGCCGTCACCGGCTACGCCGGCCCCGGCGGCGGCACCGAAGCCGATCCCGTCGGCACCGTCTATTTCGGTTATGCCTCCCCGACGGGCGTCTGGTCCCAGCGCGTCGCCCTGCCCGGCGATCGCCGCCAGATCAAGCAGCGTGCCGTGAACACCGCCCTCGATTTCATGCGCCGGAAGCTGAACAAGTACCGCGTCGAGGACCTGATCCACGGGGCCTGAGGGCAGGCGTGGTAGGTGTCGGCGGTTAGCGGTTGGCGGTTGGGTTTTATGTAGAGGTCGGCGTTGAGGACTGAATGGAGGACTGAATGGATGACTTAATAGAGGGCTGAATCGATGACAGAGGACAGATGGCGGATGAGAGGCAGACTATACCTCTGAGTCCCAACCGCTATCCGCTAACCGCTAAGACTTGATCTGGGTAGGGTCGGGACCGCGTCACGACATAGACGTATCTTGTTCGCCGCAGGGCGAACGCAGGTAGGGGCACGATTCATCGTGCACTCCTTTGACGGAGGGCGCGGCGTAGCCACGCCCCTACCCTCGGCCGCCCTGCGGCGGCCAGTTAGGGACGGAGATTAGATAGGTCGGTAAATTTGCCCTGCTCAATGCACGTGCCTTTGCGGACGGCGGCCATGGCAATGGCCGCCCTACCCGAAGCAGAACCGAAGCTTTCTTTCCTGGTTTCCGGTCTCCCCTTGGAGTGCGGCCTTTCCTTACCGCCAACCGCTTACCGCCAACCGCTGCTACCTTTCATGCCTGTCTTAGGGCCTGCGAATGACAAAGGATTGCCACGAGGGGGGAGGGCGGGAGATTAGGCGCGTGCCCGGCTATCTCGCCATCATCGCTGGTAAGGACGAATACCTCGTCGATCAGGACGGCCGTGCCTGTTACGACAAGGCCCGGAAGGCCGCGGGCCCTGACGCCGAGGCGGAGATCATCTCCGCGCAGATCCTGCGGGTCGATGACGCACGCGTGCTCGAGCTCCAGTTCGCGGAGTCGGTGAAGACCCTGTCCATGTTCGGCGGCAAGCGCGTCATCTGGCTGCGCAACCTCAACCTCGTCGCCGACACCGTCCAGGCCAAGTCGGAGGACGTGAAGAAGAACCTCGCCAACATCCTCGAAGTCGCGACCTCGGCGGATCCCTCCGTCTCGATCGTCATCTCCGCCACGCCTTACGACGGCCGGCGCAAGGATCTCAGCGCGCTCAAGTCCGCCGCGCAGGACTTCATTATCCACGCCTCGCCGTCCAAGAGCCCGTTCGACAAGGGCGACGCCCAGGCCGACAACCAGGTCGCCCTCGCGGTCGACCGACTCAAGGCGCTCGGCGTGAAGTATGACCGCGGCGTGCCTGAAGTGATCGTCGGTCGCGTCGGCCAGTCGACCCGTCTCGTGCTCGGCGAATGCGAGAAGCTCGCCACCTACGTCGGCCCGGGCGGCACCATCAAGGAGTCCGACGTGCATCTGCTCGTCCCGACCTTCGGCGAAGGCGACTTCTTCGAGCCCATCGAAGCGCTCGCCGCGCGCGACCTCGCGTGGGGCCTCGCGTCGCTCGACCGCTACTTCTTCAACGAGGATTCCAGCCGACCGCTCCTCAGCGCGTTGCAGAACCGCCTCC
>CALPIW020000206.1 GCA_943323725.2 Polynucleobacter meluiroseus
ACCGGTCGCTATCCGCCGCCCCTGACCGGCGTCGGCGGCAAGTTGCGTCCCGAATGGCTCGCCAAGGTGCTCGCCGGTGAGAACCGCGTGCGCCCGTATCTGAAGACCAAGATGCCGCAGTATGGCGCGGCCACGGCGGAGCTCGGTAAGCTGCTCGGCGTCGCCGATGCGCGCGCTTCGCTTAAGTTCGAAGGAGGCGATGACACCGCCGGCCGTAAGCTGCTCGGCACGCAGGGCGGGGCGGGCTGCATCACCTGTCACCGCTGGGGCGACCGTCCGTCACTCGGGATTCAGGGTCCGGACATCAGCAATATCGCCTCTCGCCTGCAGGAAGGCTGGCTCAAGGAATACCTTATCAACCCGGCGGGTTATCGTCCCGGTACGCTGATGCCGTCGTTCTGGCCGGGCGGAAAATCATTCAACCCGGCGATCCTCGGCGGCGACACCGACAAGCAGATCGCCGCGATCTACAAGTTCGCCGAGAGCGCCAACGGCGAACCCGAAGGCTTCCCGCAGAACCGTAACGGCGAGTTTGAGATCGTCCCCAAGGATCGTCCCGTCGTGCAGCGCGCGTTCCTCGACGGCGTGGGCGTGCGCGCGATCCTCGTCGGCTTCCCGACCGGCGTGCACCTCGCCTATGACGGTGACAAGGGCGGGCCGGGGCTTGCGTGGAAAGGGCGTTTCTTTGACGCCTACCTCACCTGGTATTCGCGCTTCCCGACTTTTGAGAAGCCCATCGGCGAACAAGTCGTCGCGTGGCCCAAGCCCGTCGTCGCGTGGCCCAAGTCGGGAGATCGTTTCCTCGGCTATCGACTCGACGCCAAGGGCAACCCCACCTTCCTCAACGAGCAGCGCGGCGTGAAGGTCGAGGAGACCTACGAAGGCGTCGAAGGGGGCCTGCGTCGCACCGTCACCTGGGCGCCTACGCCTGACTTCGTCCCGACGATCACGCATCCCGCAGGGATGGTCGTCGACCTGAAGGAATCTTCCGCCGAAGGCCGTCGCGTCTTCACTTATCTCTGGAAATGAAAGCCGCCTCTTTAGTCCTTTTCGCCGCCGCCGCGCTTTCCGCGGCGTCGTATGACATCGCCGACATCCTGACCGCGAGCACCGCGGCGGATACGCGCGCCAAGGATTGGAAGCCGGGCGACGGCCTCGCGCTCGAGGTCAGCGGCATGGACTGGACCGCCGACGGCAAGCTCGCTCTGACCATCCGCAAGGGCGAGGTCTGGCTGCTCGGCGGCGTGCTCGACCCCAAGCCGGACAAGGTGACGTACCAGCTCTTCGCTTCGGGCCTGCACGAGCCCCTCGGTCTGTTGCGGGACGGCAACGACCTCCTCGTCACCCAGCGCACGGAGACCACGCGTCTGCGTGACACCAATGGCGACGGCGTCGCCGACGAGTACCTCACCGCGGGCACCGGCTGGAACGTCTCCGGCGCCTATCATGGTTACGCCTACGGCCCCAAGCGCGATGGCCAGGGCCAGCTCTGGGTCACCCTCAACCTCGACATGGGCGACCACACGGACAACAAGGCGCCGTGGCGCGGTTGGGGCGGTGTCCTCGATAAGGACGGCAAGTTCATACCCCTGGTGGCCGGCATGCGTTCGCCCTGCGGACTCGGGACCAACCTTGCCGGCGACATGTTCTGCGTCGACCAGCAGGGCACCTGGATTCCGACCACGCCGATCTACCATCTCCGCAAGGGCGCGTTCTTCCTGAATCCGGAAGGCATCGCCTCGGAGAACCGTCCGGAGTCGCCGCTCAAACTTTCCGCCAAGATCCCCGAGAAGCTTCCGTATCCCGAGGCCGTGAAAGCCTTGCCCGAGATGCGTCCGCCGGCCGTCTGGATGCCTTATAACAAAGTCGGCCGCAGCGGCACCGACCTCGTCACGTGCGATGCCGGCGGCAAGTTCGGCCCCTACGACGGGCAGATGTTCGTGGCCGAGTTCACCGACGCCAAGATCAGTCGCGTCTTCATGGAGAAGGTCGACGGCGAGTACCAGGGAGCCTGCTTCCCGTTCGTCGGGGGCTTCGCCTCCGGTATCGTGCGCCTCAACTTCGCGCCGGACGGCTCGCTCATGGTCGGCATGACCAGCCGCGGCTGGTCTTCGCTCGGCACCAAGGCCTACGGCCTGCAGCGCCTGCGCTACAACGGTAACGTCCCCTTCGCCATCAAGGAGATGAAGGCCAAGCCCGACGGCTTCGAGCTGACGTTCACCAAACCCGTCGACGTCACCCGGGCCGGGGACCTCGCCTCCTACCGCATGACCAACTACACGCTCTTTTATTCGAGCGCCTACGGCAGCGACGAGATCCAGGCCGCCCCGAACCCGATCACCGGCGTCCAGGTCGCCGCCGACGGACTCAGCGTGCGGCTCAAGGTCGACGGACTCCGCGAACTTTACATCCACGAGCTGCATGCGGACGGACTCCGTTCGGCCGCCGGCGAGTCGCTGGATCACGCGGACGCGTATTACACGCTGAACCGCCGGCCGAAGAACTGACTCGCCTCGGCGGGGCGTTCGGCTCCTCTTGGGGGCCTTGGCCACCGTTCCTACCATCCGTTCGGAAATCGGACCCACGCTGAAGCTCGCCGTCCCGATCATGCTCGGCATGCTCGGTTACGGCCTGATGTTCGTCGTGGACGTCGCCATGGCGGGTCATCTCGGGGAGACCGCGCTCGCCGCGTCGGCCCTGGCTTCGAACCTCAACTACATCCCTTACGTCTTCGGCATCGGGGTCGTCGGGGCCATCGCCGTGTACCAGTCGCAGGACAACGGCGCCGGCGTCGAGGAATCCTCCCCCGCGATCCTGCGGCACGGCATGGTGCTCGCGCTCGCCATCGGAGTGGTCACCGCCGCGCTCACGCACGCCGCCGCGCAGTTCCTGCCGCTGCTCGGTTCGTCGCCGGAGGTCACCGCCGAGACGCACGACTTCTTCGTCATCATGGCCTGGGCCATGGTGCCCGGCCTGGCCTTCCACGCGTTGCGCGGGCATCGCGATTCGCAGCATCAGCCATGGATCTCGCTGGCCTGGCTGGCCGCGGGCATCCTCGCCAACGTCTTCTT
Organism: Polynucleobacter meluiroseus; assembly: GCA_943323725.2. Taxonomy (GTDB): domain Bacteria; phylum Verrucomicrobiota; class Verrucomicrobiia; order Opitutales; family UBA953; genus UBA953. The sequence goes on from CALPIW020000206.1 coordinate 3,072, forward strand.
CAACTGGCTGTGGATGTTCGGCCACTGGGGCTTCCCGGCGCTGGGCCTGGCGGGCGCCGGCTGGGCCACACTCGTCTCGCGTATCCTGATGCTCGTCGGTCTTTGGTATACGCCGGGACGTGGTGAAGTCCGCTGGGGCGATGGTCTCCAGCTCGCCGTCTTCCGCCGCCTGCTCACCACCGGCTGGCCGGCGGGGCTGCACAGCCTCAGCGAAGTCGGCATCTTCGCGGTCGTGCCCGTCATGGCTGGATGGATCAACGCCACCGCGCAGGCCGCGCACCAGGTCGCCATCAGCACCGCGTCCGCCGCCTTCATGTTACCGCTCGGGCTCGGCATCGCCGCCGGTATCCGGGTCGGCGAAGCCTATGGGGCCAAGGATCCGCGCAAGGTGCAGGCCGTCGGCCTGGGCGCGATGATCCTCGGCGGCGTCATGATGGGCGCTTACGGCCTCGCCATGATCCTCCTACGGCCGTTGCTGATGGAGACCTATGGCGTCGCCGGGACCGAGACCGCCGCGCTCGCCTCGAGCCTGCTGATCTTCGCGGCCATCTGGGCGCCCTTCGACGGCGTGCAGGTCGTCGCGGCTTATCTGCTCCGTTCCGTCAACCGGGCCGCGTGGGCTTCGTGGAGCGTCTTCATCGTCTATTGGCTCTTCTGCCTGCCGCTGGCGCTGGCCCTCGCTTTTCCGGCCGGCTTCCGGCTG
>CALPIW020000207.1 GCA_943323725.2 Polynucleobacter meluiroseus
AAGCCTTACTGCCTGGCTTCGATGGGCATCTACCTCTTCTCCGGCAAGGTCATGCGCGAAGCCCTCGCGGACCACACCCAGACCGACTTCGGCAAGGAAGTCATCCCCGGCCTCCTCGCCTCGAAGCGCATGATGGCTTACGTGTTCGACGGTTACTGGGAAGATATCGGTACGGTCGGCTCCTTCTGGGAGTGCAACCTGACCCTCACCGACCCGGTGCCGCCGTTCGACTTCTTCGACGGCCAGAACCCCGTCTACACGCACTCCCGTTACCTTCCGCCGGCCAAGCTGAATGGCGCCCGCTCCACCCGCGTCCTGATGGCCGACGGCGCGATCGTCGACGACTCCGAACTCAGCCGCTGCGTCATCGGCGTACGCTCCGTGATCCGCGGCGGTTCCCGCCTTGAGAACGTCGTGATGATGGGTGCCGACGCCTTCGAGCGTCCGCATGACCTTGCCCGCAACAACTCTCTCGGCCGTCCCGACATCGGCGTCGGCCCCAACTGCCTCATCCGGAACGCGATCATCGACAAGAACGCGCGCATCGGCGAAGGCTGCCGTCTGTCGCCGACGGGTCTGCCGGAGAAGTGGGAGACCGACGCTTTGTTCGTCCGTGACGGCGTGATCGTCGTCAAGAAGGGCGCGATCGTGCCTCCGGGCACGGTGGTCGGGGGATGAAGACCTACGCGCTGACCTATTGGTTCACCTGGGCTTTCCTGGTGATCGCCGCCGCCCTTACCGGCGTGGCTTCGCTCAAGGGGGCCTTCTTCGGCGGACTTTTCGCCTCCGGCCTCTCCGCCTTGCTCACCCGCACCTACGTGCGCGCGGGCGCGCGCTATGCGCCGCTGCTCGGCGCGACCGCGGGCACCCTCTGGGTCGTCCTGATGTTCTTCCGGCTGCGTTGGTTCGGTCAGCCCGACGATTTCCTGTCCGCGCAGTGGACCTTGGGCACCGACATCTCGGTGCATGCCGCGGGCTTCGCCGGCGCGGGTCTGCTGGTCGCCTTGCGTGAGCGTCACGACTTCGGCCGGGCATTGGGCGGCGGTCTGCTGCTCGCGGCGGCCATGACGGCGGTGCCTTACGGCGTCATCGCCTGGATCGACCATCGTGTCGCGGGTCCCCTTGAAGTCGTCCTGCTCGTGCACGCGGATGTCCGGCCGGACGAAGGTCCCGTACGACGCGTCGGCGCGGTGCGGGCTGAGCTCACCCCGGGCGAGGCGGCTTTCTTGAAAGAGCGGATGCTGGTCGTGGACGGTCCCGGCGGGACGGAAGTCCTGGACGAAGCCGGCCGTCGTTACTGGCCGCTCTGGCGTCGTCGCCTGGTCTATCCGGGTAATCCCGGCGGCCCCGTCCGTACCCTGGTGGTGCTCTTGCCGCCGGATCTGGCCGCCGATACTTGGGAGCTGCCGGTCCATCAGGAACCGACGGGCGTGGCGCTAGCGGTCCTTGGTCCGGCCAAGGGCGTGCGTTTCAGCGGGGGTCCGGTCAGTCAGGCCGTCCGCCTTGAACTTTCGCTCGCGGTCAAAGCACGTGAGGGCGTCCCGACTTATCAGTATCTTCAGGCGGAGGTCTTCCGTCGTTCTCCGGTCGGTGATCTTTACGCCCCGGTCCAGGCCAAGGGCCTCGCACCGGCTTTCCCGACCACGGCGGTCGACGACGAGCCTGCCAAGGCTACGGACCCCGTGAAGGGCCGTCCGGTCCGTCCGAAGTTCGGCGAGGCGCCCGCGGCCAAGTGAGCCGGATCAGGTCGTCGAGCTGAGGAAGTCGCGGTGCAGCGCGGCGTACGCGCCTTGCTTGACGAGGAGCTCGTCATGCGTGCCGCGTTCGACGATGCGTCCGGCGTCCAATACCAGGACGCAGTCGGCCCGGCGGATGGTGCTGAGGCGGTGCGCGACCACGAAACTGGTGCGGCCTTTCATCAGGCGCGTCAGCGCGACCTGGAGGCGGGCTTCGGTCAGCGTGTCGACCGCGCTCGTGGCTTCGTCGAGCACGAGGATGCGCGGGTCGGCCAGCAGGGCGCGGGCGAAGGCCACCAGCTGCTGCTGGCCCATCGAGAGGCCGCGGCCTTTCTCCGAGCAAGGCGTATGGATGCCTTCCGGCAGCGCTTCGATGAGGTCGAGGCAATCCAGGTCGCGGAAGGCCTGCCGGATTTCCTCGTCGGTCGCCTCAGGGCGGGCGGCCTTCACGTTGTCGGCGATCGTGCCGGCGAACAGGAAGTTCTGCTGGAAGACGAAGCCCATCTGGCGGCGGAGCGTGTCCTGGCGCAGGTCGGCGAGGTCGTGACCGTCGACGAGCACCTGACCCGCCAGCGGCAGCTGGAACTTCGCCAGCAGGCCGATGATCGTCGACTTGCCGGAGCCCGTATGACCGACGAGGGCGATGACCTGCCCCGGCTGGGCGGTGAAGCGGATTTCGTGCAGCACCGGACGGTCCGGGAGGTAGGCGAAACCGACGTCGCGGAATTCGACTTGTCCGCTCAGGCGGGGGCATTCGGTCGCGCCCGGCTTATCCGTCCAGGCCGGCGCCGTGTCGAGCACCCGGAAGTAGCGTTCCGCGCCCGCCATCGCGAGGGTCGCTTCGGAGAGCTGCGTCCCGATGATCGTGATCGGCGAGAAGAACAGGTCGGCGAGGAAGAAGAACGTCACCAGGTCGCCCAGGCCCGTGCCCGTGCCGGAGAGGGCGGCCCAGCCGCCGACGCCGATGAGCGCGGCCATGAAGCCGTGGGCGTTGAGTTCCAGCAGCGGCAGGTAGAGGGAGGTCAGGCTGGCGGTCTTCACGACGTTGCCGGCGAGGCTGCGAACGAGGCGCGTGAAGATGCCGGCGTTGGTGTCCTCGCGGGCGAAGCCTTGCGTGACGCGGATGCCCTGGACCGTCTCGGCGAGCGCCGAGGTCACGCGGGAGAAGGTCTCCTGCTGGACGCGCGAGGCATGCAGGATCTTGCCGCGGAAGAAGGCGTGGACGAGCAGCAGGCAGGGCACGATGGCCAGCAGGACCAGGAAGAGCCGGGGGTTGGCCAGGAGCATCAGCGCCGCGGCGCAGGTCATCTGGCCGAACGAGACGAAGGAGATGAAGAAGTTGTTCTGGACGCCGTTGCGCATCGCCTCGATGTCCGAGACCATGCGGCTGATCAGGCTGCCGTGGCGGCGGGCGTGGAAGAACGAGAGCGGCTGCGTGAGCAGGTGCGCCATCAGGCGGTCGCGGAGGTCGCGGAGGACGTTCTCGCCGATCTGGTGCGCCAGCCGGATGCGCCAGTAGAGCGCGACGTCGGCGACGACGAAGAAGACCGTGAAGAGGGCGAGGGCCCGGAGGGTGGCGGCACCGTCGCCGGCCTGGACCGGGCCTTTGATGATGGAGCCGACGAGCCAGGCGAGACCCGGCAAGGCCATCGCCCGGAAGACGCAGAGGACGAGCAGCGTGTTGCGCTGCAGGCGATGGGGGCTGGTGAAAGCGAGGAGCCGGGTGATGGTCGACCAGCGCAGGGGCAGGCGGTCCGGTTCTTCTTCGTCGGGCCGCAGGCGGCGGACCGCGATCTCGAGGGGCGGCTTGCTCATGCGGGGGCTCCTTCCGATTGGACGAGGATCGCCCGGCGATAGTGGCCGTCTTCCGCCATCAGCTGGGCATGCGTGCCGACCTGGGCGAGGCGCCCGCGGTCGAGGACGAGGATCAGGTCGGCCCGGCGGAGGGTGCTCAGGCGATGCGCGACGATGAAGGTCGTGCGCCCGGCCATCGCGGATTCCATCGCCTCCATGATCTCCTTCTCGGT
>CALPIW020000208.1 GCA_943323725.2 Polynucleobacter meluiroseus
ATCCGAAGTCGACCTCGCCGCCGTCGAATCCGAACTGGCCCAGGCTGAGAACTACCTCGGCCGCCTCCGCGAAGCCCTCGCACCCGTCATCGCCTCCGGCAAGTACAAGGCCATCCTCATCGATTGCCCGCCGGCCCTCGGCATGCTCTCGATGAACGCGCTCGGCGCCTCGGACCACCTTATCGTCACCCTGCAGACCGAATACCTCGCGATGGAAGGCCTCGGCCAGATCCTCGGCGTGGTCGACCAGCTCAAGGCCGCCGGCGCGACCGACAAGCTCACCGTCGGTGCGATTGTGATGACGATGTACGACGTGCGCACGAAGCTCTCCCGCCAGGTCGTCGAGGAAGTGAAGACCCACTTCCCCGCCCTCGTGATGGAGTCCATGATCCCGCGCACGATCCGCCTGTCGGAGTGCCCGAGCCACGGCCAGACGATCTTCCAGTACGACGTCCACTCCCCGGGGTCCGTCGCCTACGACGCGCTGGCCAAGGAGTTCGCCAAGCGCTTCGCGCTGAAGTGAGCGGCGTCGGTCAGCCGCGCATCCGACGGGTCCGCAGCTTCGAAGAGTTGCTGGCCACGCGGTTCGCCGACGGCGTCAACGCGCTCTGCTGGGAGCGCACCTTGCCCGGCGACTACGCCGAGGTCATCGCGAAGCTCGGCCCGGGCGAAGGCATCGTACCGCTCGAGGATGAGCGCCTCAGCGCACTCGACCTGACGCTCGCCGGACGTCTCGCCGCCGAAGCGATGCTCGCCGACCAGCAGCTCCTGCGCGACCACGACCTCGCTCCGTCGCTCAACTGCGTCTACGACTGCGTGCGCGGAGCTGACGCCGGCACTGTGCCGACGGACGTCACGTCCTTCCACGTCGACAGCGCGCCCGTCGAGGTCGACACATGGCTCTGCACCTATCACGGCGCGTGCAGCGAAGGTCTGCGCAACGAAGAAGCCTTACTCAAAGTCGAGATCCCCGAGATCCGCGCGGCGTTGCTCAAAGAATACGGCGGCGCGGACGACGCCGGCTTCGCCGAGTTCCTGCACGAACACAGCTTCGACTCGCATTACGCCCCGAAGCCCGACGCCTCGCCCTACCCCTTCGGCACCTTCGCGCTCTGGCGCATCGCGACCCGCTGGCCCGGCAGCCCGGTGCCACCCTGCATCCATCGCGCCCCGGAGAACCGTCCCGGCTCACCGCGCCTGCTGCTGATCAGCTGAGTTATTTGACCCGCGTCAGCTTCGACGGGTAACGGCGGTCGGCGTTCCATTCGCCGAGATAGATGTCTCCGGAGGAATCCACAAAGAGGTCGTGGCCGTGCTTGAAGATCGGCTGGGCCTGCGTGAGCGGCTGGAGCTTGCCGTCGACGTACTTGGGCTCGTTGCCACCCGGCGCACTGAGGACTTTCTTGGTGGCGCGATCCAGGACGAGCAGGAAGCCCGACTGGGCGAGGCGCTTGCCCTTGGCGTCCTTACTCCAGCAGACCGCCGTGTAGATCTTGTCGCCGCGGAAGAACAACTGACCTGCGAAAGCCCCCGGAAGGTCGAGGGTGTCGACGTACTTGCCGTCCAAGGTGAATGCCTTGAGCTGATTCTGACTACGCGACGGGACCCAGACCAGCGGGCCGCGCGGATCGGAAGTGTCGATGGAGATGCCATGGGCGTTGCTGAGATTGGCGGCATCCTTCGTCGGCCCGCCCCATTTCTTGATCAGCTTACCCTCGAGCGAGAACTCGTAGATCAAGTTCGAACCGTAGCCGTCGGCGACGAGCAGCGTGCCCGCCGGCGTCCAGGCGACGTCGCACGGCATGAACTTACCGTCGCTCAGGCCGAGCTCCTTCGGCGTGGGGAACTTGCGCACGACCTTGCCGTCGGTCGTCAGCAGCGTGATGCGTCCTTCGACCGCGGAGGGGTTCCAGCCTTCGGCCGCCATATGCCAGCCGGAGTCGACGTGCACGAGATACTCCACGCCATCCTTTTCAAAAATCTCCAGACCGTGGCCACCGCCAAGCCCGGCGCTGATCGAACGGACATAACGGCCGTCTTTCTCGAAGACGATGAAGTCATTCTTCGGGTGATCCGTCACGAGGTAGACGCGGCCCGCATTGTCCTCGGCGAGCGCATGAGCGTTGACGATCGGCGCGACCGCCGGATCGGCCTTGGCCCAACCCAGGTCGAGGGTATAACGAGCCGCCCCGTGACCGAGGACAGGAGGCGTCTCGGCGGCGAGGAGCGGCGTGACGAGGAGCAAGGCAAGGAGACGCATGAAGGGATGGCGGCAGACTACCCCCGCGGACGCTTCAGGCAAGCCCGCCAAGCCGTCCTCTAATGGCTTGTTCTTAGTCCCTTGCCTCGGGGCGGACCGCGGCTTGGATGAAGCCATGCGCCGTAACCTCGCCTGGCTCCGCCCCTACGCCTTCGGGACCGTGCTCGCCGGCATCCTGACCTTCGACCTCTCCAACCAATGGGAGGTGCCCGTCTCCCATCTGCCCGGGGAGTTCTTCGAGCGTTATGTCGACGGCTTCGATCCGCACGCCGATCCGGCCGTGCTTCTGGCCCTTGCCGAAAAAGGCAACGTCCAGGCGCAATATGTCTACGCGCTCCGACACACCGCCTACGCGCCGGTCGAATTGCAGATCAAAGAAGACCGGGAGCTCGCCTTCCGCTGGACCTTGAAAGCAGCTGACGGCGGACACTCCCGCGCCATGGCCGTGGTCGCGTTGTATTATTTTCGCGGAACGGGAACCGCGAAGAACCTGACCGAGGCCAAGAAGTGGGCCGACCAAGCCGTGGCGAAAGGCCAGCCGATGGGCTTCCGCGTGCTCGGCGACCTGCGCCGGGAAGAGGCCCGCGCCCTGAAAGCGGCGTCAGCCACCGCTGACAACAAGAAGGCGCTTTCGGACTACGAGACCGCCATGAAGGAAGCCTTCGCCTACTACCGCCGCGGCGCGGACGCCGGCGAACGTATCGCCTTACGCATGATGTCCGAAGGTCATGATGAAGGCGTCCCGGGCATGCCGCGCAATTACGAGCTCGGCACGGAGCTCCTCCGACGATCGGCGATGCGCCGCGACCTGACCGCGATCCGGGCGATGGCCGAGCGAATGGAAGAAGGCGTCAAGGTACCCCGCGACTTGGCGCAGGCCTATTCTTGGCGCCTGGTGCTGAACCAGCTGACCAGCAAAGCTGAAGACGCGGAAGTGCTCGACCAGCTGGAGCGGAATATGCGCCTGTCCGAGATCAAGAGCGGACAGGAAGCCGCCGCCAAGATCCTCAAGGAGCTGCCGTCCGAAGCATCCGACGCCCTTTCGCGCCTGCACACCTCCCGCTGAGCCATGACGCCGGCCCAACTGAAGTCCTCCGCGGAAACCGACGCGCAGCCGCCTCGCGGACTCTCACGCGAGGCGCAGTCGCTTTGGTTCATCAAGAAGGGCGACTGGGAGGCGGCGCACGACATCGCCCAGGACGTCGAGACTCCGGTCGGCTCCTGGCTCCACGCACTGCTCCATCTCATCGAAGGCGACCTCGGCAACGCCCGCTATTGGTTCGCGGAAGCGGGGCGACCGGTGAAAAAACCGTCGCAGATCGACGAACTCTGGGACGAAATCGCCGGAGTGGTGCTTAAGTAAGGGGTTGGGTTTGACGCTACAGTCCTTCCCGCCTCGATAGCGGCATGTCCGCTCAGCCACGCCGTGCCCTGACCGGCGTGCCTTCGCACGCTTGGGCGGCCTGCGCCTGTTCGGAAGGCGCCGAAC
>CALPIW020000209.1 GCA_943323725.2 Polynucleobacter meluiroseus
CACCTTCTATATCAACACCCCGGGCGGCTCCATCACCTCCGGCATGGCCGTCTATGACACCATCCGGATGATCTCCTCCCCGGTGAAGGTCGTCGTGACCGGCATGGCCGCCTCGATGGGCTCGATCCTCCTCCAGGCCCCCAAGGAGAAAGGCAACCGCCTGCTCTTCCCCCACTCCCGCGTGATGATCCACCAGCCGCTCATCATGGGCCGCATCCAAGCCACGGCCGTGGACATCCATATCCAGGCCCAGGAGATGGAACGCCTGCGTTCCGAGCTCAACGAGATCCTCGCCAAGGCTTCGAAGCAGAAGATCGAGAAAGTCACCAAGGACACCGACCGCGACTTCTACATGACCGCCGAGGAGGCCATCGAGTATGGCCTCGCCGACGCGATCGTGAAGAAGCTCTGAGCCGGACCGCACGCGCATGGGCATCGGCGACCGGGCCTACATGCGGAACCAGCGCCTCGCGCGGGAGCCGATCTCGGTCACCGCGTGGGTCGTCGGGACGCTGGTCGCTTTCTTCATCCTCAACCTGATCCAGGAATCCGCCGGCGCGGACCTGCTCGGCTGGGCGATCCTGCGCGAGAGTTCGCCGATGGCCTGGCAGTGGCTCACCCACGGGCTGCTGCACGACGGCTTCTGGCACCTCCTCGGCAACGGCCTCATCCTCTGGTGGACGGGCGCCATCGTCGAACGCGAGCACGGCCCGCGCGCGCTCCTCGCGACCCTCGCCGCGGGCACGCTCTTCGGCGCGTTCGCCTGGGCGCTCACCGGCCTGGGCGGAGATCGCTCGGGCCTGCTGGTCGGGATCTCTTCCGGCGTGTACGCGCTGATGCTCGTGGCGCTTCTCGATAAGCTCGACCACCAGATCACGCTGCTGCTGTTCTTCTTCCTGCCGGTGACGCTCAAGGTCCGCTGGCTGCTCATCGCGATCACTTTGTTCACGGTGCTGGGCTGGGCCTTCGCCGAACTGCCGGGTCGCCACGCGTGGCCGCAATGGCACGCCGCCTGGGACGACTCGATCGCCCATTCGGCCCACCTCGGCGGCCTGGCGCTCGGTTGGTTGGCCTATCGCCGACTTAATCAGACAAATCTCCGCGTCCAGGACGCTCAGGGTTACGTGAATACCTCCGATTCAGACGATGCCAGCGCCATCGCCCGCGATGCCTACGCCGCGGAAGAGATTTCCAGCGGGACGAATAATGAGGCAAAATCCCCAGCCAGCCTGACCAAGGGCCAAGCCCGTGCGGAATTAGACACGCTCTTGGACAAGATTTCGGCCGGGGGATTCGGCTCGCTCACTGTCGGCGAGAAACGTAGGCTTGAAGAACTCAGCGCCCGCCTACGCTGACACCCCACCCCACTTTTATGCGACTTCGCTTTTCCCTCCTGCCGGTCCTCCTGGCAGCGCTGGTCTCCGCCCAGACCGGCGGCTTCACCACCACGCCGTCGATGCTGCTCGAGACGCGCGCCACGGCCGCCCTCCTTGAGAAGCTCCACATCAGCAAGAAGGACATGGGCTCCATCGACATGAATTCGGTGGTGCGTACCTACTGCGAGAATCTCGACGGCGCGAAGATGTACTTCACGGCCAAGGAGGTCGACGAGTTCGTCACGCGCTACGGCAAGACCCTCGATCTCTACCTCCAGCGCGGCAACCTGACCCCGGGCTTCGAGATCTACGCCCTGTTCAAGCAGCGCGTCACGGAACGCACGGCGAAGAACCTCGCGATGCTCGACCGTCCGATCGACCTCACGCAGCCGGGCACCTTCCCGCTCGACCGCAAGAAGGCCGAGTGGCCCGCCACCCCGGAAGACGCCGACGCCCTCTGGGACCGCCGCCTGCGCCTCGACATGCTTTCCGAACTGCTCGGCGAAGACCGCTCGGGCAAGTCAGCCAAGGAGACGGCCCTGCCGGAGATCACGCCGGCCAAGACGCAGGAAGCCGTCGACCGCCTCAAGAAGCGCTACGAGAAGGGCCGCACCTACCTCGACTTCGACCAGCATGAGGTCGAAGAGATCTTCCTCAATTCCTACTCGAGCCAGTACGACCCCCACTCGACGTTCTTCTCCCAGCAGTCGCTGGAGGAGTTCGAGATCGCGATGCGCAACTCGCTCGTGGGCATCGGCGCCACGCTCTCCGACGAAGACGGCACCTGCGTCGTCAAGGACCTCCTCCCCGGCGGCCCGCTCGACCTCTCCCGCCAGGTGAAGCCGGGCGACAAGATCATCGCGGTCGGCCAGGACGAAGCCGGCGAGATGGAAGACATCGTCGGCATGCGCCTCTCCAAGGCCATCAGCCGGATCCGCGGCAAGCAGGGCACGACCGTGCGCCTCCTCATCGACATGGCCGCCGGCGGCCGCAAGACCGTCACGCTCAAGCGCGACCAGATCAAGCTCGTCGGCCAGATGGCCTCGGCCAAGGCCATCGAAGTCCCGTCAGGCGGTAGCACCGCCCTCCTCGGCGTCATCGAGCTCCCCTCCTTCTACGGCAAGAACCAGGACGGCACCGGCTCCAGCCCCTCCGCCGACATCGAGCAGCTGCTCATCAAGCTGAAGGCGATGGGCATCAAGGCCGTCATCATGGACCTCCGCAAGAACGGCGGCGGCCTGCTCAACGAGGCCGTCGACATCTCCGGCCTGTTCATCCCGAAGGGCTCGGTGCTCCAGGTGCGCGACAGCCAAGGCCGCTCCGAAGACTACCGCGACGAGGACGAGAAGGTCGTCTGGGACGGTCCGCTGGTGGTGCTGACCTCCAAGCTCTCCGCCTCGGCTTCCGAGATCTTCGCCGGCGCGATGCGCGACCATCGCCGCGCCATCGTGGTCGGCGACATGACCACCCACGGCAAGGGCTCGGTCCAGAACATCATCGAGCTGAGCCGCTTCGACCGCAGCCTCAAGTCGGCCGTCAAGGTGACCATCCAGAAGTGGTATGCGCCCAGCGGCTCCTCCATCCAGCTCAAGGGCGTGCCGGCCGACATCGTGGTGCCGTCCGTCTACTCGGTGCTGCCCGTCGGCGAAGGCGACCTCGAACGCGCCCTGCCCTGGGATTCGGTGACGCCCACGCTGACCAAGCCCGACGAGGGCGATTGGCTGAAGGCGAAGATCTCCGAAGGCCTCATCGCCACGCTGGCCGCCAATTCCGCCCGCCGTCAGTCCGAACTCCCGGAATTCCTCACGCTCTCCCGGACGATCGACTGGACCAAGAGCCGGCAGGTCCGCAAGGAGGTCTCGCTCTCCCTTGACCAGCGTCGCACCGAACGGAAGGACGACCTAGAATTCCGCGAACAGGTCCGTCGCGAGCTGACCGATTACGCCAAGCAGTCCTTCAAGGTGAGCGAAGTGAAGCTCGATGCGGCCATCGAACAGGAGAAGAAGGAAGGCCCCGGCGCCGCCGCCAAGATGAAGCGCAGCGCGCGCATGCGCGATCCGCTCGAAGACGACGAATGGCCGGAATACGACATCCAGCTCCAGGAAGCCCTGCGCATCGCCGCCGACTGGACCGCGCTCACCGCCGGCACCGTCGCCGCCGCCACACCGAAGGAAGTGAAGAAGAAGTAAGTCCCTTCTCCGCTCCGACCAAGGCCGCCCACCCGGGCGGCCTTTTTGTTTGCAGACCTAAACTCCAAGGGAAACCGGAGACCGGATGATGTGCTGGGTGGCATAACTTCGGGTCTCAGGTCTCGGCTACGGGTGCAGGTGCGGGTGCAGGTGCGGGTGCAGGTGCGG
>CALPIW020000210.1 GCA_943323725.2 Polynucleobacter meluiroseus
CATCTCGGTATCGCGAATATCCTTCTTAAACGTCCGGCTTGGCCGGAATACCTGCAAGGCGCCTGCGAGCCCGCCGCGCTCGCCGCTCGTCTGCAGGCCTGCGTCGAAGGCCCTGAGCCGCGCGCGCAGGCGGTCGCGGATGCCGCCGAGCTCCACGGACTGCTGTCCGCGAAGTCTGGTTCCACGCCGGCGGAGTGGGTCGCCTCTTACCTTCCGAAGGAAGTCCGCTCATGAAGATCGCCGTCCTGGGTTGCGGGTATGTCGGCGCCGAATTCGCCCGGCAGGCGAAGGCGGCCGGGCACGAAGTCCTCGGGGTCGTCCGTTCCGAGGCCTCACGCGACAAGCTGCGCGGAGAGGGCATCGCCGCGGAAGCCTTCGATCTTTACGCCGGCGATTGGGCTTTGTTGCCGAAGCAGTTCGACGCCGTCGTCTACGCCGCGAGCACCGGCGGCGGCGGGCCGGAAGCTTATGCGCTGGCCTATGATGTCGGCGTGAAGCGCGCGCTCGCCTGGGCCCGCGAAGTCGGCGCGCAGGCCTTCGTCTTCACGAGTTCCACCGGCGTATACCGTCAGGATGACGGACGCATCGTCGATGAAGAGAGCGTGGTCGGCGGCGCCCCGACCGCGGACGCGATCCTCGGCGGCGAGCGGGCCGTGCTGTCGTCTGGTTTCGCCAAGGCGCGCGTGTTGCGTTTCGGCGGACTCTACGGTCCCGGCCGCCATCACATGGTCGACCAGTTGCGTCGCGGCGATCACGTCATCGGCGGACGCGTCGATCATTACATCAACTATCTTCATCGCGATGACGCCGCTTCGTCGGTACTCGCCGCGGTCATCGCGGGTCCAGCCGGTGCGCGGGTCTATAATGTCGGCGATGGCCATCCCGTGACGAAGGAAGCCCTCGCCCGCTGGATTGCGGAACGACTGGGTCAGTCGGCGCCCATCTTCGATCCCTCCGCCCCGGCGGGTCCCCGGGTCGCGAAAGGCGGCCGGACGCAGCCTAGCCGGATCGTGGCGACGGGCCGGATCCGCTCGGAGTTGAGCTGGAAGCCTGTATTTACGGATGTTTTCTTCGGATTAGCCCCTTTTCTGGGCTAAGTAACCCATAGGGGTGTTGCGGGGTCTTACCCCGTTAGCCACGAAACCGTAACAATCACATGAGAGGATGCCGTCGCATTCGCACCTTCTCATGAACCACCGCATCAAGCAGTTCCTCGTTGCCGCCGCCTCCCTCGGTTGCGCACTCACCGCCTCCGCCGCCGAGCGGAATCCCGCCCTCGACCTCCTGGTCAAGAAGGGGATCATCACCGCCGAGGAGCGCGCCCAGGCTCTTGAGCAGGCCGCCATCGTCAACCTTCGCTCCGGCCCCAAGGAGGCTGCTTGGTATGAGAAGCTCTCCATCGACGGCTACACCCAGGTTCGCCACACCGAGCAGATGAACGATGCGGCCTATCTCACCGGCGGCCTGCCGGCTGACCGTTCCGTCGACCCGGCCCAGTCCCTGATCATCCGCCGAGGCCGCTTCAAGCTCGCCGGTGATTTCGGCCGCGTCTACCTCTACACCCAGTGGGATGTCGCCGCCAGCGTCGACTCCGGTAGCTCCCGCAACTTCGGCCTGCAGACCCGCGATATCTACGCCGACATCGCCATCGACGAAGCCAAGGAGCATCGCATTCGTATCGGCGTGTCCAAGGTGCCGTACGGCTTTGTCAACCTCCAGTCTTCCCAGAACCGTCTGCAGATGGAACGTCCGGAAGCCCTGAACTCCGCGGTCGAAGGCGAACGCGACCAGGGCATCTACTACATGTACGCCAACACCGAGGATCGCGCCCTCTTCAAGAGCCTCGTCAAGGACGGCCTCAAGGGTTCGGGCGACTACGGTGTCTTCACCGCCGGCTTCTACAGCGGTGCCGGCCTCAACCGCGCCGACAACAACGGCGAAGTCCACAGCGTCATCCGCTTCAGCAAGCCTTGGGTCTCCTCCAGCGGTCAGATCTATGAAGCGGGTGTCGGCGCCTATGCTGGACGTTTCATCGTGGCCACTGCGGCCACCGGCCAAGGCAATCTTACGGGCCCAGGAGCTACCCTCTTGCCCTCCGTGAACACCCGTGATGCCACCGATGGCTTCAATGATCGTCGTGCCTCCGCACACTTCATCATGTATCCCCAGCCTTGGGGTATCGAGGCCGAGTGGACCTCGGGCCAGGGCCCTCAGCTGAATCAGGCTCGTACCGCGATCGACCAGAGTTATCTGAACGGCGGTTACGTAATGGTGAACTACCGTCACAAGTACGGCGAGCAGTCTGAACTCATCCCCTACGTCCGCTGGAACTACTTCGACGGCGCCCGTAAGTTCGCCGTGAACGCGCCCAAGTTGGTCGTCAACGAAATCGACGTCGGTTTCGAGTGGCAGTGGCGCAAGGAAGTCGAGCTCCAGCTCCAGTACACCTTCGCTGACGAGCGCTCGAATACGAGCACCACTAACCCTGCGGTCATTGCTGCTTCGCGCCGCCTCGCGATCCAGCTCCAGTTCAACTACTAAGGCTAGGATAGGACGGGATATGCTTCGAGGGCCGGCAGGGATGCCGGCCCTCTCCCGTTGGCGAAGTCGCTGACCAGCCCGGACCTTGCGGTCCGGGCTGTTTCAAATCCATGATAGGACATGGCGGACATCTACACCCGCGCCGAACGCAGCGCCCTGATGGCCAAGGTCCGCGGGCGGGGGAACCTCACGACCGAGCAGGCCTTGGCGAAGCTGCTGCGGACGCAGGGTTGGTCGGGCTGGCGTCGGCAACAGGTCGTCCGCGGTCGCACCGCCGGCGGCGAACGTTTCCAGGTCCGCCCGGACTTCGTGTTCTCTGTCCGTCGACTTGTGGTCTTCGTCGATGGTTGTTTCTGGCATGGCTGTCCGCGGCACGGCACGCGGCCGCAGGGCAATGCCGCCTTCTGGCGGGGCAAGTTCCGGCGGAACCAGTCGCGGGATCGGCGTGACACCCGGCGCCTGCGCCGCGCCGGCTGGCGCGTCCTGCGGCTCTGGGAACACGAGCTCAAGCCGAAGGCCCAGGCGGCTTTGCTCGCTAAGCTTCGTCGCGTCTTCGCCGAGGCACAAAAAAGCCCGAGCAAGCGGTCGGGCTGATCGGTCGGCTTGGACCGGTGCTCAGAGCACGCGGTAGTTAGGCGAAGTGTTCGGCGTGCCGCGCGGCTGTTCGCGGAGGCGGCGATTCTCTTCTTCCAGCTCGGCGATGCGCGTGAGGGCGGCGGCCAGCTTGGCGTTGGCTTCGCGGAGGGCGGCGGAGGCGGCTTCGAGGTCGGCTTCGGCCTTCTTGCGGCTGGCGATCGCTTCCTTCAGTTCGGAGCCATCACGGAGCTTGGCGAGTTCGGCGTTGAGTTCGTTGACGCGGGCGGCCGCGTCGTTCTTGGCCTTCTCCAGTTCGCCGGCCTTCTTGGCGGCCTTGGCGGCGTCTTCCTTGGCCGTTGCCAGATCAGCCTTCAGCTGGGCGGTAGCTTTGACAGCGTCTTCCTTGGCCTTGGCGAGGTCGGCAGCGGCCTGCTTGGCCGCGGCTTCGGAGTCAGCCTTGGTCTTGGCGAGGGTGGTGGCGGCCTGCTTGCTGGCAGCTTCGGCGTCGGCCTTGGTCTTGGACAGTTCAGCGAGCGCCTTGGCGGTCTGCTGCTTGGCCTCTTCTTCGCCGTTCCAGGTGACGATGGCGATGGCGCCGAAGG
>CALPIW020000211.1 GCA_943323725.2 Polynucleobacter meluiroseus
CGGCGGCGCGACGACGCGAGGCTTGGCCGAGCTGGGCGGCGATGGCGAGACCCGCGTGCAGGTCGCGGAGCTTCGTCTCGGCGCCGCCGATGACGACTTTCCAAGGCAGGTTCTTGCCGCTGCCTTGGGAGCGGAGTTCGCGGGCGAGGCTGAGACTGCTCTTCTTGGCGAGCAGCAGGTCATCGGGTCCGACGACCCAGCCTTCGGCATCGGTCTCTTCTGCTTCTCGGAGGCGGCGGCGCAGGGACTTCTCCGGCGTCTCCAGCCAGACCTTCACGACCGAAGTGCCATCGGCCGCGAGCATCTCTTCGAACGTGCGCAGGGACTTCAGGCGCGCGCGTAGGGGCTCGCCGGACAGTTTGTCGCGCGCGGCTTCGAGGGTGGTGCGCGTCAGCCAGTCGCCGACCACGATGGTCACGCGGCCCTTGGCGGGTACTTCCTGCCAGTAAGGCCAGAGGAACGGCCGACCGGCGGAGGAAGCCGTGTCGGGCGCGCAGACGCGCACCGTGCGGGCGTCGAACCATTCCGTGAGCTGATTGGCGAGTTCGGAGGCCGCGAGGCGGTCGTTGCCGCCGATGACGATGATCGCGCCATACTGCTTGGCCGCGAGGCGTCGCTGGGCCGCCAGGAGGCGGAGGTGGAGGGCGGAGCGGGATCGCTCGAGGACGCTGCGGGTGGCCATCGGTGGGACTATGCAGGCCCCCTCCGCCGATGGGAAGCGCGATTGAGTGACGGTCCCGTGACGGCTCAGCCCAGCAGTCCGGCGATGTCGGCCACGTAGACCTGGCGGCCGCCGTTGTGGGCCGAGTCGAAGCAGAACTGGCGGCCGCTGCGGCTGGCGGAGGGGTGCGTATCGCAGCGCCATTCCTTGCCGTTGATGGCGGCGATGGTCGGGAAGGCTCCGACCTCGATCCGGCGGTCCGTCGGGATATGGTAGACGTAAGGACGCTGCAGCTTCTCTGGGCCCTGCGGGTAGGTGTCGTTGAGCACCCACTCGTTGTTCGTGTTCGGCAGGTAGGTGTTGTGGCCGTTGGCCGGCATCTTGTCCTTGCCCACGACCGTGACCTCGTCGGAGAGGTCCTTATAAAGATAGAAACGTTCGCCGTGCGAAGGGTGCCAGGCCCAGGCGAAGATATGCTGCGGGTCGCGCCAGACGAAGTGCGAGGTGCCGCCGTTGGGGTCCATCACGTGGACCTTGCCGCCGTTGACATCGATCGTCAGCGCGCGCGTGCGGAAGCCGGCCTTGTCGCCCGGAGTCCGCCAGCGGTGGAGGAAGAAGAGGCGCGTGCCGTCGGTGTTGCAGAGCAGGTGGTTGAACCAATGGACCGAGTCCGGCTTGAAGGCCGCGGCCGCCGGGCCGGTGAAGGGGATCTTCGCGGCTTCGGCGAGGGAGAACAGCAAGCGTTGCTGGCCCGTGGCCATGTCCATGCGCCAGATGCCGACGTCGTCCGGCGTCTTCTTCAGCTTCCAGATGTCGCGTTCCGCGCCTGTCGCGTAGCCGTAGCCTGGGCGGGTAACGTCGAGTCGGCCGAAGTCCGGCGCGAAGGCCGTCTTGCCGTCCGGACTGAAGGTGTAGAAAGGATGGGGCAGGGTGCGCGTGCGGCCGGACTTCACGTCGAGGACGCGCGTCACGAACCGGTCGCCCTCGCGGTCGTTCCAGGCCACGTCGCGATCCGAGCCCGGGACCCATTGGAGCATGCAACCTTGCTGCCAGTTCCAGGCGTTGGAGCCGCCCAGGTCGATCCAGCGGTCGCCATCCTGCGTGTCGACCATCCCGACGCGGATTGAGTCGGCCTTCGTCGGCGAGCGACCTTCGAAGTCGACTTCGTTCGCGAGCACGAAGCGGTCGTCGGCGGAGAACAGGAACTTATCGTAGTAGCCGCGCCAGTGGAATTTAGGACCCCGCGTGATCGGACGGATACGGGCGGACTGCGGCGCGGTGGCGCAGCCGGCGAGCGCGCCGAGCGAGGCGAGGGCGGAGAATTTCAGGAAGTCGCGGCGGGGGAGCATGGGCTAAAGAGGGGTTGGCGGTTAGCGGTTGGCGGTTGGGAGCACATCGAGGCGAAGTCGCCGATAGAGGTGGCGGGTGGCAGATTGGTCGGCTTACCCTCAGCGCGGGAGTTCTTCTTCGTCGTCGGCCGGGGGCAGGACGCCTTTGAGCATCGCGTCGAGGGTCTTCTGCAGGGCTTCCCTCATCGGGCCGGCCTCGGCCTTGTCGACGGACTTGATCTGCAGGCGGATGGCTTCCTCCTTCTTGCCTTGGAGCCAGCGGAGGCGGGCGAGCGTGTCGAGCTTGTCGGGGTGTTCTTCCCTCGTGAGTTTCACCGACTGCACCGCGCACTTCTCGGCGAGCACGAGGTTGGGCTTCTGCGCGAAGGCCTTCATCGTGAGCAGGCGCCAGGCGATCTCGTTGAGCGCCTCCGGGTCGTCGAATTCTTCGTCGGCGACCTTCTGGAGTTGGGCGTAGAATTTCGTGGGGTCGCCGCGGGCCAGGCCGATCTGGGCTTCGATGGAGTCGCGCAATTCCTGGCCTTCCGGCTTCGGCAGCACGCCGGCGGCGGCGGGCAGGGCTTTCTCGGCGGCGTCCCAGTCGCGGGCGCGCATCGCTTCGGAGAGCGCGTCGAGCTTCGCCTGGGCGGCGGCCATCTCCGGATCGTTCGGCGCGGTGCCGGCGGGGACGGCGGGCTTGCTGAGGCGGCGCTGCGGGATCTTGTCGGCGACCGGCGGGGCGGCGGCGAGGGGCGTGCCCGTGAGGATGTCGCCGAGCATCTCGGCGGTGAGCTGCGCGGGGTGGCCGGTCCAGGCGATCTTGCCTTCGGCGACGACGAACGCGTGCGGGATACCGTTCACTTCCGCGGCTTCGAGCCAGTCCTTGATGAAGGCCTTGCCGCCGAGGGCCACGCGATAGGACATCTTATCACCCTGGGCCTTGAGGAAATCCTTGGCGCGCTGGGCGGAGGCCGCGTCGCGCTCGCTTTCCCAGACGTTGACGCCGGTGATCACGACGCCCTTCTTGCCCATCTGCTTGTGCAGTTCATTGAGGTGCGGGATCGCGGCGATGCACGGGCCGCACCAGCTCGCCCAGCATTCGAAGACGTAAACCTCGCCCTTCTGGAAATCTTTCACCGCCTCGCCTTGCAGCATCGTCTCCGGTCGCGTGGCCGGCGCGGGGTCGCCGACTTTGAGACCGGCGGCGGACAGGGTGGCCGAGAGCAGCAGCAGGAGCAGGGCGCGCATGGGGATTACCGTAGGTGAAGGATAAGGGGAGGCAAGATGGGGTTGTCGGAAGGGGGTGGCGGTAAGCGGTTAGCGGATAGCGGTTAGGAAGGGGAGGGAGGGCTGCGTTGAGGACTGAGCGGAGGGCTGAATGGATGCGGAGGCCGATGGTAGGGTCGGGACCGCGTCACGACATAGCTTTGCAGGTGGCGGGTGGCGGCCCCGGGTGGCAGGTGGCGGGAGGGGGTAGGGATGCGATGACATCGCATCCGTTCGAGGCCGAGGGAGGGAGTCGTCGGGCCTTAGCGAAGGTGGAGGATTCACAACGTCCGTCCACGAACGGACGTGATGGTGATCACGTCCCTACCCAAACAAAAAACCCCGACGGGCGTCGGGGTTTTGGAGCGGCCGGTGGGGCGGCTCATTTCTTCACCGGAGCGGCGGGGGCGGCAGCCTTGGCTTCTTCAATGAAGCCGCGGATCTTCTCGGCATCGAGGGACATC
>CALPIW020000212.1 GCA_943323725.2 Polynucleobacter meluiroseus
CCCATGACGATGTTCGGCTTCAAGGGCGGGTCGAAGAGCTACTCGTCGTCCATGGCTTCCGACGCTGAGGGCTCGGTCACGATTCAGCAGGAAGACGGCAAGAAGCGTGCGGTGATCAAGGACAAGGACGGCAAGATGATCTTCGAGGGCGATGTCACCGATCAGGCCGCCATCGATAAGCTGCCGGCCGACGTCCGTCGTCGCCTCCAGCTCGTCGAAGGCCGCGGCTTCAGCCTGCCCGGCAATCCGAGCGCCAAGCCGGCCGGTAAGCCTGCGGCCGAAGAGCCGAAGAAGAAGTTCGACCCCAAGCAGGGCGCCTGAGCGGCCAGGCAGGGTGGTGATTGCCATCACCGCCGTTCGAGTCCGAAGGCGGTAAGTCGACGGGCCCTTGGGCACGGACATCTGATCCGCATCCCTGTCTGCGAACGGACGTGATGGCAATCATGCCCCTACCTTTGCGTTCACCGTGCGGCGAACGCAGTTACTGAGGAGGTGGGCCCTTCTTGCCTTTCCCTTTGCCCTTGGCGCCGGGGCCGCTCTGTCCGCCGAGGTTGGCGTGGGCGTCCATGCGCATCTTATTGAACGAAGGATCCGGCGTGCCCTTGAGCTTACGCGGGATGAAGGGGAACTCTTCGGTCAGCACGTAATAATATGTCCCCTGCGGGAATTCCGGGGTCACGCCCGTGCGTCCGCCGAACTCGTCGAGGTCGCCGTGTCCGGGCACGTATTCATAATCCAGGGCGAACGAACCGTCGGGTTTGCCGGTGGGAGTCTCCTTGCCGTCGCCGCCGCGGTCGGCGGTCTTGAGCCGGTAGCTGCTCTTCATCGGCTTGAGCGCGCTCTTCGCATCGCCGGCCTGGGCGTAGGCGTGGATCGCGTAGACCGGGTAGCCGTCGGCCGCCCAGCCGACGTGGGTCATCTTCGGTTCGCCGCCGGAGAGCCGGGCGATGAGCAGGGTGGGGAGGCCGTGGTAATGGTAGGCGCCGTTGGGTTGGACGTGGCCGTGGTTCTGATCGAGGCCGAGGCCGGTCGGGATCCGGGGGGTCGTGCCCATCTCGGTGTTGCTCTTGAGCGCCTCGTAGTGCCAGGGGTTGCTCCGGTCGCCGTCATTATAGACTTCGGCGGTACCTGGGTCGAAGACCACGCCGTTCAGGGCGACGCCCCAGGCGTAAGGGAAGCGGCCGGGCTGCGCGGTCGCCGGCTGCGGATGGGCGGGTACCTCGAGGCGGTATTTCTGCTCGGAGATACTGTTGGGGTTACCCCGGTTGGGGAAAGCGGCCACCTTGTGGTCCGGGATGCCGTTGGACTCGATGATCCGCTTGTCGCCTTTGACGGTGATCGTGACCTTGTTCTGGGCGGGGGGCGCGCTGTCGGCCAGCTTCAGGGCAGGGCCGGCGGCCAGGAGGGTCGCTGCCAGCAGGGTGAGGAGTGGGGCGTTCATCGGATATATTATCAAACCGCGGGGGCAGGGATTAGTTGCGGGCGGGCGCAGGCTCCGGGGTGGGGAAGGGTTGGCTTTTCCCGTAAAACCCCTTCTGCTGGGGCATGGCCTCCACCACCGAGCTCCTTTCTCGCGCCGTCGCCGGCCTCAACGGCCTGGCCACCGTCTTCCTCCTGGTCGGCATCTTCCGGATCAAGGCCGGTGACCGCGAAGGCCACGGCAAGGCCATGAAATGGGCGGTGATGACCTCGGCCCTCTTCCTCGCGGTCTACCTCGCCTCCAAGGTCCACCTCTGGGTCGCCCTCGGCCGGACCAACGTCACCTACGCTCCGGCCGACCCTGCTTCGGTCTGGGCCGGACTCAAGGGACTCTACCTCTTCATCCTGATCCCGCACGTCATCCTGGCCATCGTCGTCACGCCCTTCGTCCTGCGCGCCGTCTGGCTGGCCAAGGTCGGCCGCCTCGAGGAGCACAAGCGGCTCACGCGCTGGGTCTTCCCGGTCTGGCTCTACGTGTCCGTCACCGGCGTCATCGTCTGGGCCTTCATGGAGTTCAGCGGTTCCCTGGCGGCGGTCGCCGCGACGGCGAAGTAAGCGGGTCATTTTCCCCTCGCCCCGTAGTGAATTTCCGCTTTCACTTCCGCGGTCGTCATGGATAGCGAGCCTTCTTCCCGCAACCCGCAGACCGAGAAGCTGTTTCTCTGGGCCTCGTTCATCCTCTTCTGCACCGTGCTCGCCTTCACCTGGTCGACCTACGGCGACGAAGTCGCGCGTCTCGAAGGCCTGCGCGCCAGCGAACATCAGAAAGAGCAGGCTTACGCGGCGCTCGAACGCGCGCGCGCGCAGACCGACCGCTACATCGACCGTTTCGGGCGCGACCCGGAGTTCGTCCGTGACCAGGCCCGCGAACGCATGGGCGTCGCCGAGCCCGGCGAGATCGTGATCCGCGTCGACGGCGCCCGTGGCATGGCCACGCCCGCCAAGCCGGCGGCCCAGCCTGCGTCCGCTCCGGCCGGCCGCTGAGCGTCCTTGCTTGCCTGTCCGCCCTCCCGGGGGCATTGGTTCGTCATGTCCGCACGGAAGAAAGCCCAGGCCACCTGGGGCGGCCGGTTCAGCGCCGGTCCTGCCGAACTGATGCTGCGTTTCGGCGAGTCCGTCTCGTTCGACCATCGTCTTTGGGCTCAGGATATCCGCGGCTCGAAGGCCCACGCCACCATGCTGGCCCAGGCCGGCATCCTGACCAAGCAGGAGCGGGACGCCATCCTGCGGGGACTCGACGCCATCGCCCGGGAGATCGCCGCCGGCAAGTTCGTCTGGAGCCGCGACCTCGAAGACGTGCACATGAACATCGAGAGCGCGCTCACGAAGCGCGTCCCGGCCGCCGCCAAGCTGCACACGGCCCGCTCGCGTAACGACCAGGTCGCCACCGACGTCCGCCTCTGGATCAAGGACCAGTGCGACGCCGCCGACGCGGCGCTCGTCTCGCTGCTCAAGACTTTGGTGAAGCTCGCCGAGGCCAACGCCGACGTGATCCTGCCGGGCTACACGCACCTGCAGCGCGCCCAGCCGGTCTCCGCCGCCCATCACCTGCTCGCCTACGCCGAGATGTTCGGCCGCGACCGCACGCGTCTCGCCGCCGCCAAGGCTTCCGCCAACTGGTGCCCGCTGGGCTCCGGCGCCATCGCCGGCACGACGCTGCCGATCCGCC
The DNA here is from genome assembly GCA_943323725.2 of Polynucleobacter meluiroseus. Taxonomy (GTDB): domain Bacteria; phylum Verrucomicrobiota; class Verrucomicrobiia; order Opitutales; family UBA953; genus UBA953. Next base: position 3,149 of record CALPIW020000212.1, read on the forward strand.
GCGAAGTCACCGCGAAGCTGCTCGGCTTCGTCGACGCCAAGGGCCGCCCGCAGGTCACCCGTAATTCCATGGACGCCGTCGCCGACCGCGATCCGGCCACGGAGTTCTGCTTCGCCGCCGCCCTCTGCGGCGTGCACCTCTCCCGTCTGGCCGAGGACATGGTCCTCTGGTCCTCCGCCGAGTTCGGCTTCGCGCGCATGCCGGACGAGTTCTCGACGGGTTCGTCGCTCATGCCGCAGAAGCGCAATCCCGACTCCATGGAGCTCCTCCGCGGTAAGGCCGCGCGCTTCCAGGCTTCGCTCACGCACCTGCTCTCGCTCACCAAGGGCCTGCCACTCACGTACAACCGCGACCTGCAGGACGACAAGCCGCCGCTCTTCGACGCCGCCGACCAGCTCATCCTGTCCGTGGCCGTCGCCGACGCCACGCTCGCGGGCACGAAGTTCCACAAGGCGCGCTGCCTCGCTGCCGCGTCCGATCCCGCGCTCCTCGCCACCGACCTCGCCGACTGGCTCGTCCGCAAGGGCATGCCGTTCCGTCACGCCCACCACGCGGTCG
>CALPIW020000213.1 GCA_943323725.2 Polynucleobacter meluiroseus
AGCGTGCCAAGGAGATGTTTCCAGTCGGCCACACGCTCGGTCATCGCGGCGTCGCCAGCGGCGAGCTTCTCGATGTCGGTAAGGGACTTCGTGTTGGCGAACGCGCGGGCGGACTCCAACGCCTTGACGGGGTCGACCGAAGTCCCGGCGAGCGCCGCCGTCATGGCGTCGAGCAGATCCTTGGGAGCGCCGCGTTCAAGTTTGTCGACCACGCCGAGGACGGCGACCGCCTGCGCTTCGGGCACGCCGAGGCTGGCGAGGTAACGGAACCAGAGCGTACGGTCGGAGACGCGGATGCGGAAATCCTGCTGCGTGAGGCCGAAGCCGAGCAGGCAGTCGGCGCAGAGGGCGATGATCTCGGCGTCCGCCGCGGGGCCGGCTTCGCCGAGGAGATCGGCGTTGAGCTGGTAGAAAGAGCGGAGACGGCCCTTCTGGGGCTTCTCGTAGCGGTAGTTCTCGCCGATCGCGAACCAGCGGATCGGCTTGGGCATGCCGTTGGCCTTGGCGCCGACCATGCGGGCCAGCGACGGAGTCATCTCCGGACGCAGGCTGACCTTGCGGCCGCCCTTGTCCTCGAAGTTGAAGAGCTGGCGGACGATCTCTTCGCCCGACTTCTCGGTGAAGAGTTCGAGCGGCTCCAGCACGGGAGATTCCCACTCACGGAAACCATAACGACGGCAGGCGCGCCGCCAGACGTCCATGATGTGTCCCAAGACGGCACGGTCTTCGGGATAGAACTCCCGGAAACCGGGGAGCGTTCGAATGTCGGACATCGCGGCGCGGATTACTGCTGAGCAGGCTTCTCGACGTCGATCGACTTGAGCTTGGCCTTCAGTTCCTTGCCGGCCTTGAACTTGATGACCGCGCGCTTCGGGATGACCACGTCCGTCTCCGGACGGTTCGGATTACGACCGATGCGGCTCTTACGGACCTGGACCTGGAACACGCCGAAGTTGCGGAGCTCGACATCACGACCCGCGAGCAGTGCCTCGCTGATGGCGTCCAAGGTCATCTGGACCGAGTCGCGGATATGCTTCTGGGGGTAACCCTTGTCCGTGAAAATCTTCAGGACGATGTCGCGCTTGGTGAGGTTGTTGGACATGACGTAGCGTAAGTGTTGATAGACAAAGGCATGGGAAAGCGGTCGTGGCAATACCGCACCCTAAAAAACCTCACTCCAGGTTCTGGACCTGCTCCCGGATGCGCTCGATCTCGGTTTTCGCCTCCAAAACCTGCTTGGTCGTGGCGATTTCCGCCGCCTTGCTGCCGATAGTGTTAACTTCCCGGAGGAGTTCCTGGATCAGGAAATCCAGCTTCCGTCCGCTGTTCGGCTGGCTGAGTTCGGCTGAAAATTGGGCGACATGGCTGCGAAGGCGGACGACCTCTTCGGTGATGTCCGACCGGTCCGCGAACAAAGCCAGCTCCTTGAGCACCCGGTCATCAGACACGTCCAGGGCGAGCCCCGCTTCCTTCAGACGCTTGAGCATCGCGTCCCGATGCCTGACCGGCGCGGCCTTCTCGGCGAGTTCCATGTCGGCGACCATGGCGGAGATTTTACCGAGACGAACTTCGAGGTCCTTGGCCAGCGCGGCCCCTTCGGCCTGACGCATGGTGACGAGATTCCGCAGGGCCTCATCGAAGGCCTTCTGGACGGCGGCTTCGACCTCGTCCAAAGGCGGCAGCACGACCGTCGGTCGGCGACTGCTTTCGGCGAGCCGATGCAATAGTTCGGCGTCCGGAGTGAACGCGACGCCACAACGTGCGGCGATCTTGGCGAGTTCGTCCAGGCTTCCGGCCACGGACTCCGCGTCCCATTGGCGCTGCTGCCCGGAAGCGGCGGCCTGCGTCACGCGGGCGGTGACTTTGCCGCGCTGCAAGCGGGCTCGGATCCAAGCGGAGGCGGTGGATTCGAGGGCCGGCCAGACTTCGGGACCGAAGACCGAGACCTGCAGATTCTTCTGGTTTACCGTGGCGATTTCGACCGACAGACGGACGCCGGGGAGATCGATCTCCGCCCGTCCGAAACCCGTCATCGAAGACGCCGCCATGGTCAGAGTTTGATCTCGGTGCCCATCGCGCGCGCCGCGCTCCACACGTCCTTGTCGCCGCGGCCGGAAAGATTGATGATGACCACCTGCTCCTTGGGCAGCTGCGCGGCGAGTTTCACGCCATGCGCGACGGCGTGACTGGATTCGAGGGCCGGAATGATGCCTTCGGTGCGCGAAAGCAGCTGGAAGCCTTCGAGGCATTCGTCGTCGGTCGCGTAGGCGAACTCCAAGCGACCCTTGTCGCGATAGTAAGCGTGCTCGGGTCCGACGGCGGCGTAATCCAAGCCGGCGGAGACGGAGTGCGTGCCTTCGATCTGCCCTTCCCCGTCCATGAGGATATTGGTCATGCAGCCCTGCAGCACGCCGAGACGTCCGCCCGCGAAACGCGCGGCATGTTCGCCGCGGGCGATGCCGCGGCCGCCGGCTTCGACGCCGATGAGACGCACGCCGGGTTCGTCCAAGAATTCGAAAAATGCGCCGATGGCGTTAGAGCCGCCGCCGACGCAGGCGACGATGGCGTCCGGGAGACGGCCTTCGGCGCGCAGGATCTGCTGCTTGGACTCGATCGAGATGATGCGATGGAAATCGCGGACCATCATCGGATACGGGTGCGAGCCGTAGGCTGTGCCCAGGATGTAATGCGTCTCGCGGACATTGGTTACCCAGTCACGCATGGCCTCATTGACGGCCTCCTTGAGCGTACGCTGGCCGGCTTCGACGCCGCGGACTTCGGCGCCCATGAGGCGCATGCGGTAGACGTTGAGGGCCTGGCGCTCCATGTCGGTCGCGCCCATATAGATGACGCACTTGAGGCCGAAACGGGCGCACACGGCGGCGGTCGCGGTGCCGTGCTGGCCGGCGCCGGTCTCGGCGATGATACGCTTCTTGCCCATGCGGACGGCGAGTAGGGCCTGGCCGATGACGTTGTTGATCTTGTGGGCGCCGGTATGGAGCATGTCCTCGCGCTTGAGGTAGATGCGGGCGCCGCCGACGTGTTTCGTCAGCGACTCGGCGTGATAAAGTCCGGTGGGACGGCCGGCGTAGTCGCGGAGCATGTCCGCGAAGGCCTGCTGGAAGGCCGGGTCGCGACGGGCCTCGTCATAGGCCTTGGTCAGGTCCAGGAGCGGGGTCATCAGCGTCTCCGGAACGTACATCCCCCCGAACTGACCGAAACGGCCGCGGGCGTCCGGCACGCGGAAGCGAGGTTCAGTGGTCGGGATGAGGCTGGAGGCCGACATGGTGATGCCTGCATAAAGCGAGAACCTAACCCAAGGGCAAGCGACAAGGGCTTTTGACGGCTTTCCTTGCCCCGGCACGGCCATGAGCCTAGTGCTCGCCCATGCTTCGTCTCGCCTTCGGTCTGTGGCTGCTGTCCTCCCTGCCCGTCTCGGCGGCTGGTGAAATGCGCACCGCCGAACAGGTCCGCGCGGATTTCACCTACGGACGTGCGCTGGTCACAGGTGCCGTCGAAGGTGTCACCGAATATCTTCCGGTCAGCTCCACGGGCCACATGATCATCAGCGACCGTTTGCTGGACGTCCCGGACGATCCGCACGTGACCGTCGCCGGAATCACCGACCGCAAAGGACGTCCGGTCACCTTGGAACGTATCGCGGACGATTACCTCGTCATCATCCAGCTGGGGGCGATCCTCG
>CALPIW020000214.1 GCA_943323725.2 Polynucleobacter meluiroseus
CGGGGTGGGGGTGGTCAAGGAAGCAGGAGGAGTCGATAGCGGTTAGCGGTTGGCGGTTAGCGGTTGGGCTGGGGCTCTGGGGCAGGGTAATCTGAGCCCTGTTTTATCTGGTTCTCATGCTTTTTGCGTTAATCTAACCGCTAACCGCTAGCCGCCAACCGCTTGGGCGTTTCGCCTCTCCATCATTGACCCTTTCGCCCTTTTTCCCTCCTTCCATCCAATGTCCACCGCTCTCCTGTTCTCCGGTCAAGGCGCCCAAGTCGTCGGCATGGGTAAGTCCCTGTACGAAGGTTCGGCCTCCGCCAAGGACCTCTACGACCGCGCCGCCAAGGTGCTGCCGTTCGACCTCCGTCAGGCTTGCTTCGAAGGCCCGGCCGAGCTCCTGACCGAGACCCGCGTCTGCCAGCCCGCCCTTTACGTCCAAGGCTACGCCATCGCCCGGATCCTCAAGGAACGTGGCAAGCTCAACGACCTCAAGGCCTGCCTCGGTCTCTCCCTCGGCGAACTGACCGCCTACGCCTTCGCCGGCGTCTGGGATTTCGAGACCGGCCTCAAGGTCGTCGCCGAGCGCGGCCGCCTGATGCAGCTCGCCTGCGATCAGACCAAGGGCGGCATGGCCGCGGTCATCGGCGGCACCCGCGAGGACATCTTCAAGCTCTGCGCCGCGTTCGACATCGACGCCGCGAACTTCAACTGCCCCGGCCAGGTCGTGATCTCCGGCGACGCCGACAAGGTCGCCCAGGCCGTCGCCCGCGCCAAGGAGTTCGGCCCGTTCAAGCTCGTGAAGCCCCTCGTCGTCGCCGGCGCCTACCACAGCCGCCTCATGGAGCCCGCCCGCCAGGCCTTCGAGGCCTTCCTGCAGGGCGTCGAATTCAAGCGCCCCCAGGTCACCGTCTACTCCAACACCACCGGCGGCACGCTCGCCGAGCCGGCCGATCTCCGCGCCGCGCTGGTCAAGCAGGTGGTCTCCTCGGTGCTCTGGGAAGACGACTGTAAGGCCGCCGCCGACACCGGCATCGCCCAGTTCTACGAATGCGGTCCCGGCGGCGTCCTGGCCGGCATGATGAAGCGCTCCGCGCCCGCGGCCCCCGTGGCTTCGCTGCACGAGTTCGCCGATATTCCCGCCTAAAACCCCTTCCGGAGGGGGCTAACGCTGGACAAGCGCCCCGTCCGCAGTCCTATTAAGCCCTTTCCCTCTTTACCGTGTCCTTAGACCACATCCGCAACTTCTGCATCATCGCGCACGTCGACCACGGCAAGACGACCCTTTCCGACCGCCTGCTCGAGCACACGAAGACGATCGAGAAGCGCCAGATGAAGGAGCAGCTCCTCGACGCGATGGACCTCGAGCGCGAGAAGGGCATCACGATCAAGTGCCACCCGGTGACGATGAACTTCACCGCGCCGGACGGTAAGCAGTACATCCTCAACCTCATCGACACCCCGGGCCACGTCGACTTCGCCTACGAAGTCTCGCGCTCCCTCGCCGCCTGCGAAGGCGCGGTGCTCCTGATCGACGCGTCCCAGGGCGTGGAAGCCCAGACGGTCGCCAACGCCACCCTCGCGATGAACCAGGGCCTCGAGATCGTCCCGGTCATCAACAAGGTCGACCTCCCGAGCGCCCGCCCGGAAGAAGCCCGCCGCCAGGTCGAGGACATCCTCACCATCCCCGCGCAGGACGCCGTCCTCGCCTCCGGCAAGTCCGGCATCGGCATCGACGAGATCTTCGCCGCGATCCTCAAACGCGTCCCTCCGCCTCGCTGGTCCGACTACCCGCAGCACCGCGCGCTCGTCTTCGACTCCCTCGTCGATTCCTACAAGGGCGTCATCAGCTACGTCCGCGTCTTCTCAGGTACCTTCAAGGCCGGCCAGACGATCGAGCTGATGTACAACGGCGTCCGTTCCGTCATCAAGGAAGTCGGCGTCTTCTCGCCCAAGATGAAGCCGCAGGACGAACTCGGCCCTGGCTCCGTCGGTTACATCGTCATCAACATCCGCGAAGTCGCGGACGTGAAGGTCGGCGACACGATCACCCTCGCCAGCGACCCCGCCAAGGAGCCCGTCCCGGGCTTCAAGGAAGTCAGCCCGATGGTATTCAGCGGCATCTACCCGCTCGACACGGCCGATTACGAGAAGCTCAAGACCTCGCTCGCCAAGCTGGCGATCAACGACTCTTCGCTGACCTACACCGCCGAGAGCTCGACCGCGCTGGGCTTCGGTTTCCGCTGCGGCTTCCTCGGCCTGCTCCACATGGAGATCGTCCAGGAACGCCTCCGCCGCGAGTACGACCTCGACATCCTTTCGACCTACCCGTCCGTCGTCTACAAGGTCTACACCACCGACGGCGTGGAGCACATCCTCGACAACCCGGTGTCCATGCCGGACCCGTCCGCCATCGAGCACATCGAAGAGCCGACCATCCGCGCCAACATCCACATCCCGGGCACCTCGATCGGCGACATGCTGACGCTCGTCCAGGAGAAGCGTGGCATCTGCGAGCGCACCGAGACCATCGACGGCGACCGCGTCGTCCTCGTCTGCCTCCTGCCGCTCAACGAGATCCTCGTCGACTTCAACGACCGCATGAAGTCCATCACCCGCGGTTACGGTTCGATGGATTATGAGCTCGGCGAATACGTCACCTCGGACCTCGTGAAGATGGACATCCGGGTGAACGAAGAGCCGGTCGACGCCTTCTCCTCGATCGTGCACGCCTCCAAGGCCGAAGGCCGCGGCCGCGCCCTCTGCGAGAAGCTCAAGGAGCTCCTCCCGCGCCAGCTCTTCAAGATCGCCATCCAGGCCGCCGTCGGCTCGAAGGTCATCGCCCGCGAGACCATCGGCTCCGTCGGCAAGGACGTGACCGCGAAGTGCTACGGCGGCGACATCTCCCGTAAGCGCAAGCTCCTCGACAAGCAGAAGGAGGGCAAGAAGCGCATGAAGCAGATCGGCAAGGTCGACATCCCGCAGGAGGCCTTCATCAAGATCCTCAAGAACGAGGGCTGAGGACCTAGTTCGGGCTTTCCCTCCGGTCGGCGCCCGCTAGTTTGGGGGCGTCCCCCATGTCTTTCTACTACCGCCGCAAGCTCCGCAAGATCGGCAAGGCCTTGCTCGAGGCGTCGGAGAAGGTCGAACTCTACCGTGGTGACGTCCTCACGAAAGAGGCCCTCAACGAGCAGCTCGAACTGGCCGACAAGGTCCGCGCCGCGTCCAAGGACCGGTCGATGGAGCTCACGCAGGTCGAGGTGCTCGTCACTCGGCTCCACGAGGTGCTCGTCCGCAACGGCGGCAAGATCTACCCGGTCACCACCGGCTGCGACTACACCGAGATGGTGGTCATGGCCGCGATCGTCGCGGGGTCCATCCGCAGCTTCTTCCTGCAGCCGTTCAAGATCCCGACGAATTCCATGTGGCCCACGTACAACGGCATGACCGCCGAGGTGCGCGCCGCCGACGAGCCCGTCCCGAGCCTGCCGGTCCGTCTGCTCGAGAAGGTCCAGTGGACGTGGACGTACGTCATTCCGGCCGAAGCGACCGGTGAGGTGGGCATCCCGATCGTGATGAGCCGCTACGGTAACAATCAGGTCGAGTACGGCCTGCGCTCCCGCCAGCGGACGGTCGACGATGGCATCTTCGGCACAGGTATCTGGAAGGGCGCCGCCGACAAGCATGAGGTCCAGGTCGGCAACACGATGCAGTCC
>CALPIW020000215.1 GCA_943323725.2 Polynucleobacter meluiroseus
CCGCGAACTTCTCGAGGTTCGGCGTCTCGAAGTAGTCGCTACGGGATTCAGCGATATCCGGATGCATGCGGACGGAGAGCCCGTTCCAATCCTGGTCGTCGGAGAGGATCAGGATGATGTTCGGCCGGTTGATGGGCGGTGTGTCGGCGGCGGCGAGTAGGGCGCAGCTGAGCAGCAGCAGGAGAGGGCGGAGTTTCATGGTTCAAGCAGGATGGGGCGATCGGGTTCGTGATGGCTTTCGTGGCGGAAGAAGGCGTCCGGAAGGGGGTCAGAAGAAAGCAGCACAAGTTCGAGGCTGCGCGGGCCACCGTTGTTGCGGGGCAGTTGACGGAGGATCAGTCGCTCGATGACGCCGCTGGCAGGGTCGAACCAAAGCTCGACTTCCTTGGGCCCGCCTTGGGCCTGGCGCTGACGTACGGCGCGCAGCTTACGGACGTCGGGTGACTCGTCGTCCAGCCACTCCACGTCATAGTCCGCCTTCAGCCGGCTCAACTGCGTACGCAGGTCGAGGAAGGCGACCTCTCCGCTGGGCGCGAAGATCGCCCGCCCGAAGCGGGTCGGGTCCGGGCTGACTTTCACGGGGCCGAGCCCGCGCATCGTCCAGCTCCCGGAGCGATCGCCGCCGAACAGGCGGATCTCGCCGTTCGGCAGGCCTTGGCGGAGGACGAATTCACCCGGGCCCTTCATCCAGAGGGTCGCACCTTCGAGGTGATTGGCCGGAGGGTAGGGGCCGCGGCCCTTGACCGGCGCTTCGGGCGGGCCGGCCTCCAGCACGCGGACGGAGTAACAACGGGTCACGGTCTCCTGGGCGACCTGCACGACACTTTCCAAGGCGGCCATGGCGTCGGTCGGACGGAGCAGGAGGCTGGCGACCAGCAGCGTGGCCGCGACGGCCGCGGCGGCGAGCCAGGCTTTCCTCGCCCACCAACGGCCTTGGCCATCCTCTTCCAGGCGTTCGAAGTAGAGCCGCTTATCCGTCGCCAACGAGCCCGCCGCACCTTCGCGGCACAGCATCGCGTGCTGGGTGGCCTGGAGGACGAAGCGGTGGCGCGCGTCCGGCTTCGTTCGGAGCAACTGCCGCAACGCAGCCTGTTCGCTCTCATCGGCGATGCCGTGGAGAACGCGCAAAGCCAGGTCGTCGAGTTCCTGATTGTCTTCCGGCTTGCTCATGGCGAGGTATGACCGAGACGGCGGGTGACGCAGTCGAAAAGCGCCAGATGGGCCTGCTTGATGGCCTTGTAGACGGCCATGGGCGTCCGTTGCGCGGCATCCGCGATCGCCGCCACCGGGGTGGAATCCTCGTAACGCTGCCGGAGGATCTCGCGCTGGCGGTCCGTCAGTTTGCGCAGGCAGTCGCGGAGCGCTTCCAGTCGCGCGTCCTGATCCGGCAAGTCTTGTTCGGCGGCTTCGGCCAGGGCTTCGAGCGTGGCATCGTCCAAAGGCAAGGGCAGCCGACGTTGCCGGCGTCGCCACTCCATCGCGAGATAGCGGGCGAAACCGATGCCCCAGGCCACGAAGGGTCGGGACGCGTCGTAGTCCGGGAACTTATGCCAAAGCCGCTCCGCCAGCTCTTGGATCAGTTCGTCGGCCGCCTGGCGGTCATGCACCAAGGACATCAGGTAGCCGTACAGGGACGGCTGGGCCGCGACGAAGAGCTTGGTGAACCGTAGATGGGAGTCGGGGGGCGACATTCGGAGGTCGGGACAAAAGGTATTGTCGTCGGACCTCTCGAATTAAACCTCACCCGCCCGGAAAAGTTAGGAGGCAGGCCAAGAAAAGTCCGTTCAGCGATGATTTTATTCGGAATAGAGACCCTTGCGGCCTGTGACGCCCCGGCTCACCGTCAGGCGAACAGGCGATGCCGTAGGCATCCGGCGGAGCCAATCCCATCCACTTAGATTCACACCGCGGCTCGCGACGAAGGGTTAGTTTCTAGGACTAATCCACCGGTCAGCTTGCCCGGAGCCCGAGGATCTTATCCGCTCGCAGGCTATACTCGCGGAACTGCTCGGCGTTCTCAGGGAGCTTGATATCCAGGTCGAAGGTCGGGATCATCGCCTTCATCCGCGCATGCCCCTCTGGGCTGGCGAGCAAGGCGGGGAAGCATTTCTTGATGACCTCGAGCACGATATTCACCGAGACCGAGGCGCCAGGCGAGGCTCCGAGCAGCGCGGAGATGCTGCAAGCGGCATCGGTGATGACCTCGGTGCCGTAGTGGACAATGCCTGCCTGACCATCCGTCTTCTTGATGGCCTGCACCCGAATGCCTGCGTCGATCAACTTCCAATCCGCGACCTGGGCGGCCGGATAGAAAATCTTCAGCACCTCGATGCGGTTCCGCATGCTCTGCGTGCCCTGCTGGATGAGGTAGCGGACAAGGTCGAGGTTATGGATGCCGATATTGACGAGGGTCGAAAGGTTGTCCGGACGAATGGAGAAGGGCAGGTCGGTGTAGCGGCCCTGCTGGTGCAGGAACTTCGTCGTCCAGGCGGCGAAGGGGCCGAAAAGCAGGGTCTTCTTGCCATCCAAGATGCGGGTGTCGAGGTGCGGCACAGCCATCGTCGGGGCCGCGGCGAGCGGTTGACCATAGACCTTGGCCTGGTGCTTCTCGACGATTTCCTGATTGTCGCAAATGAGCCACTGGCCGCCGATAGGGAAACCGCCTAGGCCCTTTGCCTCCGGAATGCCGGACATCTGTAGCAGCGGAAGCGTGCCGCCTCCCGCGCCAACAAAGACGAACTTGGCGCGGTTCGTCCGAACACGCCCCGTCGCTGACTCCTTCACGCGGACTTCCCAGCCCGTGCCGTCTCTACGCAGGCCGATGACGCGATGGCCGGAGGCGACCCCGCAGCCCTCCTGCCGTCCTAGCCAGCCTAGCAGTTTGCGAGAGATGGCGCCAAAGTTCACATCGGTGCCCCCGTCCATCTTTGTCGCGGCAATGGGTCCGTCGCCCCGACCTTCGACCAGGAGCGGTGCCCAGCTCGCAATCGTGGTGCGGTCAGTAGTGAAGAGCATCTCCCGGAAGAAATGGTGGGCCGACATCCCGGCGTGGCGGGCCTTGAGGAATTCCACCTGATCAGCTCCATGCACGAAGCTGATGTGGGGGACGGGATTGATGAATTCCCTCGGGTGACTGGCCATATCGTTGGCCACCGCGTAGCTCCAGAACTGTTTAGATTGCTCGAACTGCTCGAAGATCTCGATGACCTTGGCCACCTTCACCGAGCCATCCGCCTCGCGCTTGGGCGTGTAACTCAGCTCGCAGATACCCGCGTGCCCGGTGCCGGCGTTATTCCAGCCATCCGAACTCTCCTGTGCCAAGCCATCACCGGCCTCATAGAGCTGGATGGAAAGTCGCGGATCGAGCCGCTTCAGCAACGCTCCGAGATTGGCAGACATCACCCCGCTGCCGATCAGGATGACATCTGGGTCTTCAACGTGGGTGGCGGTCGGCATTTGTTCGGGTGAGCGTTGGTTAATGGACGTTGGAAATGGTCAGGTCTGGATGCCAGCGGAATCACTGGGCGGCTTTTGCAAGGCATAGCCCTTACTCCCCGCATGGCAAGTCCCTTGGTCGGCCCGTGACCGCTATCTCCCGCACCCCGAGCACGAGGGCGTGAAATTGATCGTCGTCCCAAAC
>CALPIW020000216.1 GCA_943323725.2 Polynucleobacter meluiroseus
GCCGGCACGTCGCACTACCTCGGCCAGAACTTCGCCAAGTCCTGCAACATCCAGTTCCAGGACGAGAAGGGCACCCAGCAGTACGCGCACACGACCTCGTGGGGCGTGTCCACCCGCCTCATCGGCGGCATGATCATGACGCACTCCGACGACGACGGCTTCGTGGCTCCGCCCCGCCTCGCCCCGCAGCACGTGGTGATCTGCCCGATCTACAAGGACGACGCCACCAAGGCCGACATCCTCGCCTATTGCCAGTCGCTCCAGAAGGAACTCTCCGCCCAGCGCTTCCACGACCGCAAGGTCGTCGTGACCGTCGATAAACGCGACATTCGCGGCGGCGACAAGGCCTGGGGCTGGATCAAGAAGGGCGTGCCGCTGCGCGTCGAGGTCGGCCCGCGCGACTTCGCGGCCAACGCCGTCTTCGTCGCCCGTCGCGACACCGGCGAGAAAGCCGGCATCCCGCGCGCCGAATTCGTCGCCACCGTCGTCGAGCGCCTGCAGTCCATCCAGGACAACCTCCTGGCCCGTGCCAAGGCCCATCGCGCGGCCCACACCCGCGAGATCGACACCTTCGAAGAGCTGAAGGCCTACTTCACCGCCAAGACCCCGGAGCGTCCGGAGATCCACGGCGGCTTCGCGCTGTGCCACTGGAACGGCTCCAAGGCCGTCGAGAAGCGCCTCAAGGAAGAGCTCAAGGTCACCATCCGTTGCATCCCGCTCGACGCCAAGGACGAGCCCGGCAAGTGCGTGGTCACCGGTGAGCCCAGCCCCCGCCGCGTGGTGATGGCGAAGGCTTACTGATCGGCGGCCTTCGAGGTAGGGCCGCCGCAGGGCGGCCGAGGGTAGGGGCGTGGCTTTGCCGCGCCCTCCTTTATAAGAGGGCACGATGAATCGTGCCCCTACCTGGGTTCGCCCTGCGGCGAACCGCTGAACAGGCCGGTCAGCCCTACCCGCCGGTGGCGTCGGCTTCGCCGTCGCCGAACTTCAGGCGCAGCTTCCGGCCCTTCGTCACCGCCTCGTGGCCGGTGATGACGATGCCGTCCGCATCGCGCACGATCGCGTAGCCGCGGGAGAGGATCGATTCGAAGCCGGCCGAACGCAGGCGTTTGCCGAGCTGACCGAGTTTCTCGCGCGTCACGCCGAGGCGCGCCTTGGGGGAGAGTCGATGGAGTTCGCCGCCGAGCTCGGAGAGCCGGTGACGGGTGTCGGCGAGGATTTCCTGCGCCGCTCCGTCGAGCCTTTCGTTGAGGAGGTCGAGGTCCTGGTAGAGGGACTGCAGCTTCGCCTTGGGCGAGTGACGCGCCAATTCGGCGGCGAGCAATTTGATCCGCTCGCGCAACTTGATCTGACCCGAGACGATCAGCTCAGCGGCGGCCGTCGGCGTCTCGGCGCGCTTGTCGGCGGTGAAGTCGCAGAGCGTAAAGTCGGTCTGGTGGCCCACGGCGGAAATGACCGGCGTACGGCTGGCACGGACGGCGCGCACGAGGGCTTCATCGTTGAAGCCCCAGAGGTCTTCCATCGAGCCCCCGCCACGGCCGACGACGATGAGGTCGATGCCGGGAATCTCGTTCGCGAGCTTCAGACCGTTGATGACCGATCCGGGGCAGGTCTCGCCCTGCACGCGCGCCGGGACGAGCCAGGCCGTGCCGCTCCAACCGCGCGTCTTGAGCACTTCGGTGAAGTCATGCCAGACCGCGCCGATCTCGGAGGTCACGAACGCCACCGTCTTGGGGAATTCGGGCAAGGGACGCTTGAGTTCGTCTTCGAAGAGGCCTTCGGCTTTCAGCTTCGCCTGCAGTTCCTTGAATTTCTGGAAGAGGTCGCCTTCGCCGGCGGGCTTGATCGTCTCGATGATGAGCGAGCACTTACCGGTCTTGCCGTAGAAATCCGCCTTCGCCTTCGCCACGACCTTCATGCCTTCGCGGAGCGGCGACTTCAGCCAGCGCGCCTGATAGGAGTAGAGGACGCAGTCCACCTTGGCTTCGCTGTCCTTCAGCGCGAAGTAGTGATGGCCGGAGGGGTAGGTCTTGTAGCCCGAGATCTCGCCGGTCACCTCGAGGGTGCCCATCCCGTTGAGATGTCCTTTGAGGACATCCGCGAGGTCCGAGATCGTGAGCGGGGCCGAATCCATGTGGACGGAGGTTCGGCGATTCGGCCGCGGAGGGCAAGCGGGCGATATGCCCCTTGCCCACGTGCCCGCTTGCCAGCGTGTCCCCTTGACTTATCCTTCTCCCCATGAAAATCGCGTTCGTCGGCACGGGAGTGATGGGGCAGGGCATGGTCGCCAACCTGCTCAAGGCCGGCCATGAGGTCACGGTCTACACCCGCACCAAGGCCAAGGCCGACGGCCTGCTGGCGCTCGGCGCGAAGTGGGCTTCCTCGCCGGCCGAGTCTGCCCGCGGCACGGATATCGCGATCTCGATGGTCGGCTACCCCAACGACGTCGAAGAGGTCTGGCGCGGTCCGCAGGGCTTCATGTCCTCCGCCAAGCCCGGCTGCGTGCTCATCGACATGACCACCTCGAGCCCGGCGCTCGCCCGTTCGCTCGCCGCCGAGGCCGCGGCGAAAGGCTTCGGTCCGCTCGACGCTCCCGTCTCCGGCGGTGACCGCGGCGCCCGTGAAGGCACGCTGACCATCATGGCCGGCGGAGCGCAGCAGGATTTTGATTTCGCCCAGCCGGTCTTCGCCGCGATGGGTAAGACCATCGTGCTGCAAGGCGCGCCCGGCACCGGTCAGCTCTGCAAGCTCGCGAACCAGATCGGCATCGCCTCCGGCATGATCGCCATGGCCGAGGCCTTGGCTTTCGCCCGCGCGACGGGACTCAACCTCGAGACCACGCTGCGTTCGATCTCGGGCGGCGGCGCCTCGAGCTGGGCGTTGCTCAACCTCGCCCCGCGCGTCTTGAAGGGCGACTTCGCGCCGGGCTTCTACGTGAAGCACTTCGTGAAAGACATCGGCCTGGCGCTCGACGTCTGCCGCGAGCAGAAGGTCAGCCTGCCCGGCCTGGAACTCGCCGCGAAACTCTACGCGGAAGTCGTCGCCGCCGGCGAAGGCGACGCCGGCACGCAGGCCCTGGCCCGGTTGTATTTCTCGAGGTAGGGGCAGAAGCAAGGTTGTGGCGGTTGGATCTTGCCTCGAGGTAGGGTCAGCACTGCGTGCTGACCTAGCTGCAATGGCTAAGGCCGAAACCCGAAGCCGGCGGCCGGCGGCGGAAAGGCCGATAGCCGGATGGCTGATGCCCCGATGGCCGTCACCCGACACCTGACATGAAGGCGCCTAGGTCAGCACGCAGTGCTGACCCTACCTCGATGCGCGAGGATGCGATGTAATCGCCGCCCACCCTTCAGCGCGCCGGGACCGCGCGGAGCTGGACCGAGTCGATGACGGTCGGGCCGAGGATCACGTTCGTCACGATGACGAGCACCTGACCGGGCTCGCAGAGGCCTTCGTCGCGCAGGCGTTCCAGCGCCAAGGTGATATTATCCTCGGCCTTGGGCTCGAACTTCATCCGGAAGGATTCGACGCCCCAGAGCAGGCTCATCTTCCGGTGGACATGCGTCTCTTCCATGAACGCGAAGATCGGGCAGCCGATGGCGCGGAGCGAAGAGAGCGTGCGCGGCA
>CALPIW020000217.1 GCA_943323725.2 Polynucleobacter meluiroseus
CGGGCGATCTCGACCATGCGCTTGGCGATGAGCGGGCGCGCGATGGAGGTGCCGAGGTAATACTGGCCTTCGTAGATGGCGCTGGCCTGCATCATCGGGAAGATGAAGTCGCGGGCGAATTCGGCCTGGAGGTCGTCGACGTAGAGTTTGGAAGCGCCCGTCTTCATGGCCTTCTGCTTCAGGCCCTTGAGCTCGTCTTCCTGGCCGATGTCGGCGCAGAACGCGATCATCTCGGCGTCATGCTTGTCCTTGATCCAGGAAAGGAGGACGGAGGTGTCGAGGCCGCCGGAGTAGGCCAGGACGATTTTCTTCTTCTTGCTCATGTTAGTGGTATGGGAAAATCAGCCGCGATGGGCGGCGAGGTGCGCGAGGATGGCCTTCTGCACGTGCAGACGGTTCTCGGCTTGGTCGAAGATGATGCTCTGCTTGCTCGCGAGCACTTCGGCCGAGACTTCCTCGCCGGGGTGGGCCGGGAGGCAGTGCATGAAGTAGGCGGACGGCTTGGCCAAGGACATCAGCTTCGCGTTGACCTGATAAGGCTGCATGGTGCGCAGGCGCTCGGCCTTCTCGGCTTCCATGCCCATGCTCACCCAGACGTCGGTGTAGACCATGTCGGCTCCCTTGACGGCGGCGGCGGGGTCGGTCGAGAAGGTGAAGGACTCGGCGAGACCGTCCTTCTTCAGCTGGGCACGGACCTCGGGGCCGGGCTCATAACCGGCGGGGCCGGCGAGCGCGATCTCGACGCCGAGGGCGGCGCCGCCGAGCACGAACGAGTTCGCCATGTTGCAGGCGGTGTCACCGAGGAAGGCGACCTTCTTGCCCTTGAGCGAGGCGGCGTACTGTTCCGGACGGCCGGGCGCGTAGCGTTCGGCGAGCGTGAACATGTCCGTCATGAACTGGCACGGATGCAGGAAGTCGGACAGCGCGTTGACGACCGGCATCGTGCCGCAACGGGCGAACTCCTCGAGCAGGCTGTGCTCGTGGCAGCGGATGACCATGCCGTGGAGGTAACGGGAGAGGACGCGCGCGGTATCGGCGACGGTCTCACCGCGGGAGATCTGCAGGTCGTCGGCGTTGAGCATCACCGGCAAACCGCCGAGCTCATGGACGCCGACTTGGAAGGAGACGCGGGTACGGGTGCTCTTCTTGAAGAACATCAGGCCCCAGGACTGGTGCGCGAGGGCGGCGCCGGCGGACTGACCACGGCCGGCCTTGAGGGCCGCGGCGGCGGCGAAGACCTGGGCCGTTTCGGCCGGGCTCAGGTCGGTCTCCTTCAGGAAATGACGCATTTCGGAAAGCGTTCGAACATAGCCCTGCCGAACCGTTTGGACAGCGGAAAATAGGGGCGGGAAACCGCTCAGGCGGCCTTCCAACCGCCTAGGACCTGACGCAGGATCGCCACAGCCTCGGCCAGTTCGGCCGGAGAGGCGTTGAGCGGAGGCAGCAGGCGGACCGCCACGCCACCAGCCGGCGCGGTGAGGATGCCGGCCTCGCGGAGGGCGGCGACGACCGGGAGCGGGTCGACGTGCAGGATGACGCCGACCATGTAGCCGGCGCCGCGGACTTCCTTGACGAGGTCAGGGCGGAGGGCGACGAGCTCACGGAGCGCGGCATGCCAGGCGACGGAGCGCTCAGCGACCTTGGCGACGAGCTGTTCGGAATCGAGGATCTCGAGGACGGCCAGGCCGGCGGTAGCCGCAAGGGGCCCGCCGCCGAAGGTGGTACCGTGCGAACCGGCCTGGAAAAGGTCGTCGTGCGGAGGAGCCATCCAGATCGCGCCGATGGGAAAACCGCCGCCGAGGCCCTTGGCCATGGCGATCGCGTCGGGCTTCACGCCCGCATGCTCGTAAGCGAAGAACTTACCGGTCCGGCCGATGCCGCACTGGATCTCGTCGATCATGAAAAGGACGTTCCGCTCGCGGCAGATCTTCTCGACCCCGCGGAGGAACTCCGGAGTGGCGGGATTCACGCCGCCTTCGCCCTGGATCGATTCGATCAGGACGGCGGCAGTGGCCTGGGCGTCGATGACCTTATCCCAAGCGGCGAGGTCGTTGAGCGGGACGGCGGTGAAGCCGGACAGTAACGGACGGAAGCCCTTCTGGATCTTCTCCTGCGGCGTGGCGGACATGCCGCCGAAGGTACGGCCATGGAAAGCCTTCTCGGCGACGATGACGCCGATGCAGGCGCCTTCCGTACCTGACTTACGCTGGCCATGGAGACGGGCGAGCTTGAGCAGGCCTTCGTTGGCTTCGGCGCCGCTGTTGCAGAAGATCACGCGACCGGGACCGCAACGGAGCGAAAGCGCGTGGGCGAGTTCGCCCTGCGGTTCGTTCCGGTAGAGGTTGCTGACGTGGACGAGCTTGCCGGCCTGTTCGGTGACGCGCTTCACCCAATGCGGGTGGGCGTGGCCGACGGCGTTGACCGCGATGCCCGAAGCGAAGTCGAGGTAGCGCTTGCCGGCGGCGTCCCAGACGAGCGTGCCCTGCCCTTTCACGAGCGTGATGGGCGGCGCGCCGTAATTGTGGGCGACGTTGGCCGCGTAGTTCGCGGCGGTGGGATCTGCGGACGGGCCGTTCATCAACCGTGGACGATTTCGGTGCCGATGCCCTTGTCGGTGAAGACTTCGAGCAGGAGCGCGTGCGGGACGCGTCCGTCGATGAAGTGCACGCGACGGACGCCTTCCTTCAGGGCCTTCACGGCGCTGTCGACCTTCGGGATCATCCCGCCGGCGATCACGCCCTTGCGCTTGAGCTCGTCGACCTCGCTCACTTTGAGCGTGGTGATGAGGGAGGTCGGATCCTTCGCGTCGGCGAGGAGGCCAGGGACGTCGCTCATGAAGATGAGGCGGCGGGCGCGGAGGGAATTGGCGACGGCCGCGGCGGCGACGTCGGCGTTGGTGTTGTACGCCTGGTCGTCGGCGTCGAGGGCGATGGGCGAGACGACCGGGAGGTGGCCGTCGGCGAGGGCCTTCTTGATCAGCTTCGTCTTCACGAACTTGATGTCGCCGACGAAACCGATGTCGACAGGCTGGCCCTTCTCGTCCGCGCCGTAGAGCTTCTCGCAGAGGTTGACGTGGTTGCCCGGCATGCCGAGCGGGTTGGCGCCGCGGGCCTTCAGGGATTCGCAGATCTGGCCGTTGATCTCGTTGTTGAGGGTCTCCTCGACGATCTTGACGGTGGCGGCGTCGGTGACGCGCATGCCGCCGCGGAACTCGGACTTGATGCCGGCCTTGTCCATCGCGCGGGTGATGGCCTTGCCGCCGCCGTGCACGACGACGACCTGGATGCCGACGGCGGAAAGGAAGGCGATGTCGGTGGCCACGCGGTCGCGGCCTTCCGGATTCGGGTCGTCCATGAAGCTGCCGCCGTACTTCACCACGAAGGTGGAGCCGCGGAACTTATGGATGTAAGGAAGCGCCTCGAGGAGGACCTCGGCTTTTTGCGTGGCGGGAATGCTCATCTTGCGGGACGGAGTGTCAGGACTGCGGACGGGGAGTAAACGGAAAACCTCACTCGCTCTTGTTGTAGTTCACGTAGCCGTCGGTGAGGTCCGCCGCGAGGAGCCGGAACTTGGCGTCACCGAGGTTGAGCTTCAGGCGGACGGCGAA
>CALPIW020000218.1 GCA_943323725.2 Polynucleobacter meluiroseus
CTCGTAGATGGCTTGGCCGGGCGAAACGGTGGCCGGGCCACTACTGGCGATCTTCTTGAGATAGGCAGCCTGCGGAGCGGGCAGCTCTTTGGAGATTTGGCCAGCGGTCGGCGCCAGGTGCCGTACGGTCTGCTTGAGGGCGTAATCCAGGAACTTATCCGTAGTCTGGCCGACGGCGCCGAGGGCGGTGCGCAATGAAGCCTGCCCTCCTACATGGCTGAGCGCCACGACGGCTTCGAGCCGCACGCGGGGGTGGCTGTCAGCGACGGCCTTAGCCAGACGCGCTTGGGCATCAGGAATCCGGCCAGACCATTCCCCAGCGACACGAGCGGCGTATGCACGCACCCGGAAGTCGGCCGAGGACTGCAGGCGATCGAGTAAAGTCGGCCGGATCAAGCCATGGGACTGCAACACGCCGAGGGCTTCGAGGACTTGCGCGTCTGCTCGATCCTTAGCGATGAATGCATCCGCGGCGGCGGCGACCTTCTCGGACGGACGATAAAAGAGCAGACGACGGGCGTGAGTGCGCGTCCATCGTTCGGGCGATCCGAGCTGGGCGAACAATTCGGACTCAGACATCGCCACGAGGTCCGGCTGCTTCACGGTCGGCAGTCCTTTGGCAGTGATCCGCCAGATGCGCCCGTGCGAACGATCACGACGCGGATCGGCGTAACTGGCCTGATAGTGTCCGATCACGGCATTGAACCAATCGCAGGCATAAAGGGCGCCATCCGGTCCGACCGAGACGTCCACGGGGCGGAAGGCCTTGCTGCTCGAGATGATGGGGCTGACGATACGCTCGGTCTTGAAGCCGGAGCCGTCGTCGACGAAGCGATGCAGGTCGAGCGTATTGCCGTAGTAGCCGCCGATGAAGGCGGCGCCCTGCAGTTCCGGGGGCATGGCCTTCGTGCCGAGGATGTCGACGGAGTTGGACTTAAGCGGAGAATCAAAGAGCGAGTGCGTTCCGGCGTATTCATCCGGCGTCTCGATGGCGCCCAGGCCAGGGAGGCTGTAATAACCGGCGACGCGGTCACCGCTCTTATGGAAAGGCTGGAAATAGTCGTCGAAAGCCACGCCCCAGCAATTGTGGCCGGCCTTGCCATACTGGAAGAACGGCTGGAGCCTTTGGTTCTTGAGGTCGTAGCGCATCAAACCCGACTTCGGCAGGCTGACGATACCACGCGGCGTCTCGACGCGTGTGATGGCGTGCAGGCCTTGACTCATCCAGAGCGTGCCATCCGGACCATGGCTGACCGAGTTTACCAACTGATGGGTATCGCCGACGCCAAAGCCCGACATCAGGACCTCGGACTTGTCCGCCTTCCCGTCGCCGTCAGTGTCGGTCAGCTTGATCAGGCGATCGAAATCACAGACAAGGATCGAAGTATTACCCACATCGTCGGTCAGAGGCTCGACGCCTTGGACCATCGTGAGGCCCTCGGCGAAGCGCACGGACTTGTCGGCCTTGCCATCGCCATCGGTGTCCTCGAGTCGGAGGATATAATCACGCGGCTTCACCCCGGGGACGGCCTGCGGATAGGTCGGTGAACAGCAGACATAGAGCCGCCCTTGGGCATCCCAGGCGAACTGGGTGGGCTTGGCGACCCCGAGGGATTCGTCGGCGAAGAGGTTGACCACGAAGCCGTCTGCGACCTTGAAGGTGGCCTGCTCTTCGGCGGCGGTCATCACCTTCTCGGTGCCGACATTGGGTCCGGCCTGAGGGGCCGGCTCGACGGACTTCTCTCCACGGGCGAGCGACTGGATGTGCTTGTCCCAGGCCGCCACGAGCGGGCGATAGGCTTCGAAGTTCTGTCTAAGCGACGGGACGGGACCGAAGCCTTTTCCGTAGTTCTGGGAGATTCGGTCGCCGTAGACGAAAGACCAGTTGGCCGGACGCCAGCAATCGGCCCAGAGTCGGTTCTTCTCGACGATTGATAGGCGTAGCTTGGCCGCGAGATCGGAGTCATCCGCCAGGCCGAGGGCACGCGCCACTTCACGGCCGACGGCCTCCGAGCCTTTCGCCGAAAGATGCAGACCGTCGGTGGATGATTCATTCCGGGTGACCTCGGTGAGGTCGACGTAAGGCAGCCCGCGTTGCTTGGCTATGTCTGCCACCGCGGAAGCATATGTGAGCAGGACTTTGCGGTGCTCGGGAGTCGTCAGGTCAGGCGGACGGTTCGAAGCCATGAACCCGGCCGGAGAAAGCAGGACGATACGGGGCGTATGGCGGCTCAGGTCGTCGAGCAACTTATGGTAGTCGGCCTTGAACTTGGCCAGACCGCCCTGCCCCTGCAGCGCCTCGGCCTGACCAAACTGCACGAACAAAGTCGTCGCTCCGGCGGTCTCGAGCTGCCCCTTCCACGGACCGAAATTCAGGTCGCGCCATTGTTCATGCACCGTGTCGGCCTCCCAGGCCATGGAGCGGAAGACGGGGGTCTTGGCGGCGAAGGCGGTAGCGAGCCGTGACTCGAGCGCCCC
This sequence comes from Polynucleobacter meluiroseus, assembly GCA_943323725.2. Classification (GTDB taxonomy): domain Bacteria; phylum Verrucomicrobiota; class Verrucomicrobiia; order Opitutales; family UBA953; genus UBA953. The sequence continues at coordinate 2,479 of CALPIW020000218.1, forward strand.
CGACTTGGCCTCGCGCACGAGGTTCTCCTGGCCGATGAAGACGACGACTTCGTCCTGACCGAGTGAAAACCTCCCATCCTTGAAAGGCGCCGGCGCAACCCAGGCCGCCTTCGGTTCGCCGAAACGATTGAAGACCGCACCCTTCGTGAGGACCGGCACCTCGGTCATCGGATCGAGGGTGATGTTCCGGAAGCGGATCTCGGCCTTGCAGTTACCATGGATCTGCAGGCCGATGAGTCCGTAGGCGTCGTCGACCGACGGATCGGTCTCGGTGTAATCCAAGGTCGCCTTCCCGTTGAGGAAGATCGTGATGCGGGGACCTTCGGCCCGGATCTCATACTTATTCCATTCGCCCTTCTTCTCGAGTTCGGCGATCTCGGTATCGGCCTTCACACCATAAGCGCCAACCCCGTTGCCAGCCCGGGCAAGGAACTTCTTGCGACGGGATTCGTCGTAGAGCGAGCCGGTGTGGCCATGGCCGATATCGGCCTGATAGCCGATCATCTCGTTGGGCGGATTGGTCGCGCGCTGGCTCCGAAACTGGACGCCGCCGTTCACAAAGCCTTCGGTGCCGATCAGCTTATATTCCAGCGTCAGGCGGAAGTTGTAAAAGGTGCGCTTGGTCGTGAGGAACTCGTTGCGCGGATTGCCCTGCATGGAGCCGCCCACGATCTCGCCGTTCTCGACCCGCCAGACCTTGGGGTCGCCGTCCCAACCAGTCAGCGTCTTGCCGTCGAACAAGGGCGTTGCTGCGGCATGCAAGCCGAGGGCTCCGGCGAACAGGGACATGATGAGGACGGCGCGCTTCATGGGGTAACTGTATCAGGCAATCCCGCCGGGGTATTGTTCCAATCCGAAACGACCAGCGGACAGAAAAGGACACAAGAAGACCGGAGGCTTTTCAACCTCCGGTCCTCGTGGCCTCAGGCCCTCACGTCCTCGATCTCAGGCCAATCCTAAGTGCTTCAGCGCCTCGGGGGTCGGTCCGTCGAAGTTGAGGGTCGGGACATTGCCGGTGTAGCCGATATCCTTCCAACCCTGCGGAGTCGTGTAATAGCCGCTGGCGGCGAGATAGCGGAAGCGGTTGAAGAAGTTCTGCGCGGATTTGAAC